>CAZOXS010000177.1:0-10450 GCA_964583785.1 uncultured Victivallales bacterium | reverse complement strand
TGCGGCGTTGTAAGCGGACGGTTGTTGGCCATATGCGTGGGAACGAGCGTGACCGCAAGCTCATCCCCGCTGCCTCAGTTGCGGCGCAACTGGGCTACATTAATCGTTATCAACCTGTTTTGCTAGAGATCCCGAATGGGCTGCGCGTCTATGACCGAAATCACGACAGATTGCGGTAGGTTGAGTCAACTGCATACCCAGTTTCAGGAATAATCAGTGACACTCACAGGCATCCGAGCGAATATCCCGCGCATCGTGTTTGGCGGCGGCATGGTACGGCCTTGGAAAACAAGGGCGGGGTGGATATGCCAGACGCTCCGTTGGTTCGGAGCTGAAGCATTATACTTTGCAAAACCCCTCGCTGTGCCCGGCTTCAAGCGGGCACAGCGAGGGGTTTTGCAAGAGCCTCCGAAGGCATAGTCCATGGAAAAGTCCGCCTTCCATGCTTCAAGTATACCGGATTCTTCAAGGTATTCCAGCGCGGTTTCCCCTATGCGCCCCCGGTCTCGGGGGGCGGCAAAAACAGGTTGCGGATCGCAGGTGTGTCAGGTATGTTTCCCCAATGGCTTGAATGCAGTTAAAACAACCCCAAGGATGAAGAATGACAAAAAATCAGGCCCGTATGATGCCGGTCTTGCTCGCGCTGTTCTGTTGTTGCGTTGTCGGTGCGCTGGGCGAGGAACGCGAGGAAGAGGCCGCGAAGGCGGCGGCCCTGGGCCATAGTGCGGATGAGGAGGCTCCCCCGCGGCCTGCCAAGCTGCCGGACCTGACCAAGGGTGACGTTATCCCGCCCGCCCCGAAAGTGGGTATCCGTTCCTGGAACCTGGGACCTACCGGAATTGTCGGAACACCGAATGCCTGGTACGACGGCGATCAGGTGCAGGTGCTCGCCGTGCTGCCGGGGTCTCCGGCGGAAGGCAAGGTCATCCCTGGGGATGTTGTCCTCGGGGTGCAGGATAATGATTTCGTGCACGGGGAACATCTGGGGATCGCGATTGGTAATGCGATCATCAAGGCCGAGGAGGCGGCGGGACAAGGGCGGTTGACCCTGCACCTGTGGCGCGACCGTAACTGGACCAAACGCGGTGCCCCGAAGGATGTGCTGGGAATCGATATCGATGACCTGATAGGCAAGGCGGATGAGGCGCAGATTTACGAGTGGCAAGGCGAGGAGGATCGTAAGATCTCGCTGAAACGGCAAGGAGACGACGAGTTCCCGATCGACGGAGTGCATACGAACGTCGCGCTCCAGCTCTCGGTGATGGGCACCTACAGCGCCTCCTCGCCGTGGAAATGCCCGGTGTCGGAAAAGATCCGCGAAGGAGCCCTGAAGGTCATCGCGGAGGGCTTCCGCCCCGACACGCGCGGGAAAACCAGAGGAGATTGGCCTGGCGTCTTGGCTCTGGTTGCCTCTGGCAACCCCGAGTATGTCGCTTTGGCGAAGGAATGGGTGCATAAACAGAAGGTCTGCCAGGATATGAATTTGCAGACCACGCTTTATGACATGACCTACAAGGGTATGCAGAGCTGGTCGGCTGGTTTCGAGGCGCTCGAGCAGGCAATCTATTATGATGCGACCGGCGACGAGTTCATCCTGCCGGAGATCCGCAAGCGCGCGATCTGGACGGCTATGGGCCAGAGCGGTGGCGGGTCCTGGGGGCATTCGTTCTCGTTCCCGGAAGTCAACGGCGGGGAACTGCACAAGCGCAATCCGGGCTATGGCGGGATGAATAATGCCGGTGGCCGGTGTTTCTTCCTGCTGACGCTGGCAAAGAAGTTCGGCATCCAGCATCCGGAGATTGAACTCGCGATTGAGCGGGCAAGCCGTTTCTTCGGGACGTATGTCGATAAGGGGTGTATACCTTACGGGGATCATGCTCCCTGGCCCTCTGACGATAGCAATGGCAAGAACTACGGGGTCACCTATGCCTTTCATATGCTTGGACGCCACTACGAGGCGAAGTACTTCTCCATGCATTCCGCCCATGCCGCTTTCTCTCGCCGCGGCGGGCACGGTAGCCCCACGCTCTGGTACTACACGCCGCTGAGCGGGATGCTCTCCGGTCCTCGGGGCGTCATGGCGGCGATGCGCAATATGCGCTGGTTCTATACGCTGGCAAGGCGGCATGACGGCTCGTTTGTATTCCAAGGCAATCAGGCAGGGATTACCGGCAACAAGGGCATGCGCAATGCAACGGCGACACATGCCATTTATTACTCGGTTCCCCTCCAGAAACTGATCATCACGGGCAAGGATGCGGACCGTTCCTGGTGGCTTAGCGATGAGGATCTGGAGGAACTCCTGGTCAGTGCGCGTGGCCAGATTACCGACCCGTTGCTGCTACAGGGGATAGGCAAGCCCTGGGCGGAGCGCGAGACCGATGCCCTGGTCGCGCTGCTGGATCATTTCTATCCGGTGATGCGGCGTAATCTTGCCAAGGAGTTGGGACGTCGTTTTGTTGCCGGAGAAAGGACCATTCCCGGAAAGGTTCTCCCGCTGCTATCGAGCCCGGAGGCGCGGGCAAGGGAAGGTGCATGCCTGACTCTGACGGCGTGCGGAACCGACACGGTTCTCTCCAATCTTTCAGGGATTACGCCGCTGCTGAATGATCAATCCGAGTTTGTGCGCATGAGCGCGATTAACACGATTGCCGGAGCGACAAAGCCCGGTGACCGCAAAAGGGAGTTGATGCTGTTGAAGTTGGCGGCGGGGGATTACCCGGACATGTCGTGTGACGTTGCCAATGTCGCAACGGTGGTCAAGGCGGCCCTTTTTCCCGGTGACAAGAAAAAAGGTGCTGAGCAGGTCACCAAGCTGACAGCAACACCGTTCGAAGCTGGTTATGACAGGGATCTGGTCCGATCGGCGCTTGAAAGGATGGTCACCCTGGATCCAGGCGGGGTGGCGCTGCCGGGCTGGAGCCGTGATACGCTTGTGGAGCTGGCAGGTCCTGTCGTGTTTATTGCCGACGAACTGCAGCTTATGGACAAGATGTTCTCGGCCGGCCGTTTGCTCATGGGCCGCGATTTACTGGCAAAATATGGTTATCGTGAGGCGGTGGAATGCGATGTGTTGAACCTGCTGAAGAGAAGCCGGCTGGAGAGGGACGTTCGCTATAATGTGATCTTCGCCCATGGTGGCGCATCAGGGTATTATGGAATACTCAGCCCGATTCCTGTCGAGGCGCGTCCTGGTGCTTACCGGCACTTTCTTGAGCCAATGAAACAGTGGCTGCAGGATGATCCCCTGGCCGAGCCCACTGGGATGGGGTCGGACTGGGTATCTCGATCCACCGGATTGAATATCCTTATCAGCAAGATTGAGGCTGACAGTAAAATATACGAGTTTCCGTCGCTGAAGTCAGACGTGGTCGCCCTGTTCGAGCAGGAGCTTGGTTCCAAGGGCGACGCCCGTGCGAAGGCCGCGTTCTGTCGCGAGGTTCTGTCGAATCACGCGGGCAAGCAGTTCTTCCGCAAGATGGCGGCACTCACGCAGCTTGCCGCGCTTGTCGGACCGGAGGCTGTCAAGGATGCTGCCGCCTACCTGGGCGATGAGCAATGGCGCCTGCGCGAGCATGCTCACAGGGTGGCTCTCGGTCTGGTGAAGGCGGGAGCGGCTGAGCGGCTGGCGGCGTGCCTGGCATCGGAACAAGGCGGGAATGCGGCCGGCATTCTGATGGTGCTGCGCGAAGCCGGCGACAAGGCGGTCCTGAAGACGGTCAGCCAGGCACTCAAGCATCCTGACGGCGTGGTTCGGAGAGCGGCGGTGCAGGCGCTGATGGCGCTGGGCGGCGACAGCGCGTTGCCGACGGTCTTGTCCTTCATGGAGAACACCACGAATCCCGATGACCTGTGGGGTTGTGAACTGGCGTTGCTTTCGCGGCGCGAGGATGCCGCTTTCTGCCGACGCGTGCGCGACGAGGCGATTGCGCGACTGCCGAAGTGCCCGGTTCCCGTACGACGCTCCCTGGCCTGGGTTCTGGCGCAGCTTGGCGGAGCGGAAAGTCTGGCCGCCCTGCAGGCCGCGGCCGCGACATCGGCGGATCCGAAGGATGTCCGCCACATCGTCAAGGCGTTGTCCTATTCGCCGGATCGGGAGGCGGACAAGGTCATGTTGACGCTGGCGAAGATCGACAGCATGCACCTTGATGCCGTCGCGGTGGAGAGTGTGCGTCGGATGGTGGGACCGAACGGGGACGGGGATGTGACGGACCGAGAGCGGGTTGATTTCGCGCGCCAAATCCTGGACATGAAGCTGGAGAACCGCCTGATCCAGTATCTTGGGAAAGTGCATACCGGTCGATCCATCCAGCTCCTGTTCGAGGTCATGAAGAACACCGACCGCACGGTGCTGGCCGCACAGAGCATTATTGGTGCCGCCGAAGGGATGGAAAAACCACCGGAGGAGGAGGCGAAGATTGCCGCAGACGCCCTTGCCCAGGTGATCGAGTATATCGAGGTGACCCGCTTGCGGGGTGGTATGGCGGCGCACATGGACAAGGACGATAACTATCTTGAATGGAAAGATATCCAGGCCCGTGCTGGCAAGGCACTGCTCAAGGTGCATAAGCCGCAGAAAGCCCCGATCCCGACATTCGATGATACGCAGTTGGATTTCTAACGAAAGAGGACGATAAAATGTCAGGCGATTATTACGACTATACGTTGACGATGAAGCCGGAGCGGCCCTGGCTGCTGCCATATCACCAGTCGCTGGTGTACAAGACGATGAATGCGTACAAGGATGCCGACGGCAGCCTGAACGCCGTGCATCTGACGTTTGCGCAGACACTGGAACTGATCGAACGGATACACAACATGACACTGGGTGTCCCGCAGGTCGTCTACCTGACCGGATGGCAGTACAACGGGCACGACTCGAAGTACCCCGCGTGGGAGCAGGTCAACGAGGCACTCACGCGCGACGAGGATGCGACGGCGCTGGACAGCCTGCGCTGGCTGATCCGGGAAGCCCGCCAGCGGTTTGATTGCCGGCTGAGCCTGCACGTCAATATGATGGATGCCTACCCGGACAGTCCCTATTGGGATGAGTACGTTGCCAAGGACATCATCGCCAAGGATGTCGAGGGCAACCTAATTCACGGCAAGGAGTGGAGCGGGATGGTTTCCTACCAGATGAGTTATACGCAGGAGTGGAAGACCGGGCTCGCCCAGCGCCGTATCGACCGTCTGATAGCCATGGTTCCCGAACTGGTCGAGAGTGGCACGATACACATCGACGCATTCCTCGGCGAGCGGCCCGGCAACGGCAGGGGGCAGTTGATCAGTCCGTATCTCGGGTATACCAAGGAAGAAGAGGCGGCTACACAGCGCAAGATCTACCGTTACTGGCGCGATCGGGGAATCGACGTCACTTCCGAGTGGGCTTACGGCTTGCGGGATGACCGCATGGTCGGACTGCAACCCTGGTGCTGGCATCAGGAGGGCAAGGTGTCGGATTTGCCGGATGCCCTCTATTGTTCCACCAAGTGGGTGGGGTCAGATATGTGGTTCATCGAGAACCGGATGAACCCGCCGAATGCCCGTGAGAAATTCTATCTGGAGGTATTGCCCTGGTATTATGGCAACCACCCCGGCACCAAGGTTGAACAGGTCATGGTTGATGGCTCGGACATCTGTATGCCTGCGCTGTGGTGCAAGACGCCGACGATGATCGCCTACAGCCAGGATGGTTATGCCTCGAAGGCATGGCCACTCCCGCCGGATTGGCAAGGGGTGCAGGAAGTCAGTGTTGCCCGGATCACGTGGGAAGGAACGGAGCCTTGCGGAACGTTGCGTGTGTGTGCTAACGTACTGGAGCTACAGATGAATGCTGGCGAAGCGTTGCGTATTTGTCCGGTTTAGACAGGAGAAAATGATGAGAAGTCTGGAATTGAAGCGTTTTGAGGGGAATCCGATCCTGGTGCCGGATGACAGGCCATGGCGACATGTGGTCACGTTCAATCCGGGTGCCATCGTGGAGGATGGCGTCTTTTATCTGGTCGAGCGCGCCTGTTCGAGTCTGGTGCCGTTTGTCTGCCAGTTCGGCTTGTGGAAAAGCACGGACGGCTTCCACTTCGAACTTGTGCAGGAAGATCCCGTTTTTACGCGTGAGCACATCGGCTGCCCGGAAGGCACGGTCGAGGATCCGCGCCTCGCCAAGTACGGAGACACGTACTACATGACCTATGTGCAGCGCAATTACACGCCGGAGTGCTATCCGCATGGCAAGGGCGTGCCTAAGTATGTGCGCATCACGCATGTGCCGCCAGGGGATCCGAACAACTACCGTTCCGGTATCGCCCGCTCCACGGATCTGATCCATTGGGAGAATATGGGCCTGATGACGCCGCCGGACAATGATGACCGGGATTGCGTCCTGTTCCCGGAAATGGTCAATGGACGCTATGCCATGCTGCGTCGCCCGATGTACTATGTGGGACCGGAGTACGGCTGTGACCGTCCCAGCATCTGGCTGAGCTATTCCGATGACCTGATGCATTGGGAAAAACCGGTGCTGGTGTCCACGGCCCAGAATGACACCTGGGAACAGCGCAAGATCGGGGCATCGGGACAGCCGGTGCGGACCGACAGAGGCTGGCTGACACTCTATCATGGCGTCGACAAGGATGCCGTCTATCGCACGGGGGTGATGCTGCTTGATCTGGACGATCCGACCAAGGTGATTGCGCGTGCGCCGGATGTCATCTTCGAGCCGGAAGCCTTTTATGAGATCACCGGGCTGGTAATTCCGCGCGTGGTGTTCCCGTCGGCGACTGTCGAGCACAACGGTACACTCTTTGTCTACTATGGCTGCTGTGATACCTGGATCGGTGCCGCTACCGTGGCCATGGATGAGATTCTGGATTACGTTTGCGCGTATCCGGTGTAGAGGTCGGTGAAAGAAGGAAATACATGCAAAATACAAGTGGAATCGGAGTTGTCAGGGAACTGGCGAAACGCTATGCGGAGATCGCGGCGCTGCCGCGGCAGCAGGAGACAATCGACGGTTGGCGTCGGTTGAACGGGTTGCAGCAGACGCGGCCCATGGTGCGGATCGATCAGCTTCCCTGGGAGGAACTGCCGTGGGGCGAGGACCGGATGGTCAATCAGGAAGGCATGCTCAAGCAGATGGAACGCCGCCTGCGTATGACCCTGTACGTCTGGGACCATTTCAAAGCCGATATGGTCGTTCTGCCATACTTTGGCATCAGCAAGACCGTCCGCAATGACAGGCTCGGTCCGGCGATGGCGGTGGAACGCAAGGGATTGTCGCAGCATTTTGCCGCGCAGTTGGCGACGATCGAGGAAGTCGAGGCACTACGAACTCAGGCAATTGAGGTTGATCCTGAACTTGACCAGCGCCGGCTGGCGGAGACCAGCGAGATCCTTGACGGGATTCTGCCAGTGCGGCTGACGGGAATCGGGCGGCATACCGGGTTGTGGGATCTGATCTCGACCAAGATCTCCCCCGAGCGCATGCTCTACGACCTGATTGACCGGCCGGACTATGTCATGGTCCTGATCAATAAGTTTGTCGAGATGGAGAGCGGGATCCTTGACCAGTACGAGCAGCACGGCCTGCTCGAGGCGGCCCCGCCGGAGATTCACTGCACAGGTGCGTTCTGCGATGAGCTGCCGTCGCCGGAATATGATGGCAAGAAAGCCATGGCCAAGGATACCTGGGTGTTTTCGATGGCCCAGATGTTCTCCGAGGTCTCGCCAGCCATGCAGGAGGAGTATGACATCGATCCGTTGAAACCGCTGCTTGAACGCTATGGCCTGGTGTATTACGGCTGCTGCGAGCCGCTGCATAACAAGATCGATATCGTGCGCAAGATCAGGAATGTCCGCAAGATCTCGATCAGCCCCTGGGCGAAGAAAGAGATCGCGGCGGAGAAGATCCACGGCGACTACGTATTCTCGGCCAAGCCGAATCCCTCGCATGTGGCGATGGGCTCATTTGATGCGGATCTCATACGCAAGGATTTACAGGAAACCGTGGATATCTGCCGCCGCCACAATACCCCCTGCGAGCTGATCCTCAAGGACATCAGCACGGTCTGCAACGATCCCTCGCGCCTGACGCAGTGGGAGGCAATAGCCATGGAGGTTGTCAATCATGTTTGATGTTGCCAGGGTTCCATTCAGTTACCATGGGTCGTGGATGTCGATCGGTATTCCGGCCGGTAAAAACGAGCTTTTCTTCCGGAATCATCATTTCAAGTCGCACAATCTTTTCTCGTTCCAGACGCTGGCGGACGGGAAGCTTGTGAATCCGGTCATCAAGGCCAGTGCGTCGGTGCTGGTGCTTGAAGCGGGGGTGGGGCGTGTCGAGATCTGCTTCGAAGGACCGGATTCCGTGCGGTTGCGGGGAACCGGCGGTGTCGTCTTGCGGTTGGCCGGTCAGCGCATCCATGCCTACAGCGACGGTCCAAGAATGGCGGTCTTCAATTTCCGTCCGGCGTATCGGCGCTACCAGTTCGAGGCCCTGCGGGGCTCTCTGGTGTTGACGGGCGCCTATGCCTCGGAAGCCGAGGATCTGGATAACCTGGCCGAGATCAAGGGCGCCAGTGTTCTGGCGGGACTCGATCACGATAGCCAGGCGATCACGATGACGCCCGATGCCGATGGCGTCTGGGATCTGGCGATTGACGAATTCTGGAGCAGTTGGCAGCGGCTGGAACGCAAGGGGTTCGATGATTGCCTGGCGGCGGCGGCCGATGCCTTCCAGTGCTTTCTCAACGGGTTCCCGACCGTTTCGCAGAACCTGGAACCGGCCCGTGCGCTGGCTGCATATATTGACTGGTCCTGCACGGTTAATCCAACGGGGTTGATCAAGCGCCCGACCTTGTTCATGTCGAAAAACTGGATGGATAACGTCTGGAGCTGGGATCAGTGTTTCAACGCCATGGCGCTGGCGGCGGGGCATCCGCAATTGGCACTGGACCAGATGCTGACGGAGGTCGATCATCAGGATGACTTCGGTGCCTATCCCGATGCGTTCAACGACCTTGAAATCCACTACAATTTCTCAAAACCGCCTGTGCATGGGCTGGCGTTCGATGAGATTCTCAAACGCCTGCCGTCACCACCGTCGCGCGAGGTCATGGAGACGATGGTCCGTTCGCTCGGCAAACAGGCCGACTGGTGGATGACGTATCGAACGCGGAATGCGGAATGCGGGATGCGGAAAGAATCCGAAATTTCAAATCCGAAATCCGATATCGGAAGTTTGCCGTATTACCTGCACGGCAACGATTCTGGCTGGGATAACAGCACGATGTTTGCCAAAGGCGTTCCTCTGGTCGCGCCGGACTTGTCAGCGCTGCTGGTGGTGCAGATGGATGTGCTGACGCGGTTGAGCGCGGAGCTGGGGTGGAATGAGGCCGCAGCCAATTGGGCGCAGCGCGCGGACGCGCTTTACGCAGGATTGATGCAGGAGCTTTGGCGTGAAGATCATTTCGTCGCGCGTCTGGCCAACGACGGTTCAGCAGTCGAATCGCAGAGCCTGATCCCCTGGCTACCGCTGGTTCTGGGGGATCGTCTGCCGGAAAACGTGCGGGCTAGTCTGCGACGCGGCATTGAGGGGCATCTCACCGAGTGGGGGCTGGCAACCGAACGGGTTGACAGTCCGGACTACAGTGAGGACGGCTACTGGCGCGGTCCGATCTGGGCACCGTCAACATTCCTTGCCGTGACGGGGCTGGAGCGTTCAGGGCATGGCGATCTGGCCGATGACATTGCCTCACGCTTTTGCAACCTCTGTGCCAAGAGCGGTTTCGCTGAGAACTACAACGCCATTACCGGGGAGCCGTTGCGCGATAAAGCCTATACGTGGACTGCCAGCGTCTTCCTGCTGCTGGCCAGCCGGAGCGGTACGGTCAATGATTGCGAAAAGTCAAGATGAACCCCACGGATGGCAAGGCGGACCCGCGGGTAAATGCAGGGTTCTTGTTGAACACACAGAGGCACCGCTGGCAATCGGTATAACGTGCCCCCGTTTTTCCTGGGCGGTGCCGTTGGCCGGGCGCGGCCGCCGACAGGCCGCCTATCAGATCCTGGTGGCGAGTTCGCCAAGCCTGATCAAGCCGGGACTGGCTGACCTCTGGGACAGCGGCAAGGTGACCTGTTCCCAGTCGCTCAACATCGCGTATGCCGGCGCCGGCTTGCGCAGCAACATGGACTGCTGGTGGTCGGTGCAGGTCTGGGATGAATCCGGTCATGCGACCGGGTTCAGTGAGCCAGCCGTCTTTGGCACGGCCCTATTCGACGAAGCCGATTGGCAGGCCACGTGGATCGGGATGGGGCCGGCCGAGGAACCGGCATTCGACCCCTATTCTATCAACCAGCAGGACGCCACTTCCGGTCTTCAGCTGGTCGACGCGGATTTCCAGAAGATGGCGCCAGCCTTCCGCGACTACCAACCGGAGACACGTGCGCCGATGCT
>CAZOXS010000176.1:0-7853 GCA_964583785.1 uncultured Victivallales bacterium | reverse complement strand
ATCGACTACATCTTCGCGTACTATGAAGATGCTGACTTCTGCCTGCGTTTCCTTGACTCCGGAGGAAAGATAGAATTATCCAAGGAGTCTGCGTTTTACCACTTTGAGGGAATTGGCAGTACCGTAAGCGGGCGCAGCAAGAGTATCCTTTGGGTCAACCGCTACCTGTTTTCAAAGAGTTTCGCCAAACATCCTTCCATGTTGTCATTGGAGGAAGACCTTGACGCTATCTGAAGGGAGGACTGTCTTGAAGTTTCGATATCTGGTGTTTTCACTGTTTCACCCGGCTGTGCTCAAGGGCGGCGCTCAGGCTGTCGCAAAAGATCTGTTTGACGAGGCAAGGGAAGACGAAGCATGCAGCGAATCCTTGCTGTTAGCTGCTATTGATGCTCAGAATTTTCCTAAATTCGACCGCGTAGGGGCATCCATAACTGGGCTAGCCGGATATGAGAGTGAATTCTTGCTGCTGAATCGAACATTCGATTTCTTCTACAATCTGGTCAATGACCCCCGATGCAATAAGGCCATCAGGAAGCTACTTTTGGATTTTCGTCCCGATGTTATCCATATACATCACTCCTTGTTCATCGGGCTCGATATCATCCAGTTGATACGATCTGTTTGTCCCGATGCTGCAATTGTTTATACGCTTCACGAGTATATTCCGATCTGCTTTTCATGTGGGCAGCTCTTTCGTTATCACGAAGGGCGAGAATGCAAGGACTTCTCGCCTAGCGAGTGCACAAGGTGCTTTCCACACTTGTCGATTGATCAGTTTGTTGCGCGCAAAATGACGTTTCTCTCGACTTTTTCTCAGGTTGATCACTTCATTTCACCCTCCGTTTGTCTCAGGGACAGGTTCATCCAGTGGGGTATCCCCGCGGGGAAGATATCAGTCATACCCAATGGTCACCAAAGCAGGCGGCCCTCTGATTTTGTCCCGAGCCACAGTCCAGAGGTGAATAAGTTTGGCTACTTTGGGCAGTTCCTGAATGCCAAGGGGATAGATGTTCTGGTATCGGCTGTGTCTGATGCTGGCAAGAGGGTGAATAAACGTTTGGAGCTGGATATCTATGGTGGCAACAAGTCGTACGCCACGCACGAATTCAGGGAAAAAGTCGAAGGCATCATCAAGGAAATGCCAAGCAACGTGACGGTACGGGTGCATGGTGAGTACACGCGGGATTGCATCTTTGACTTAATGGCCTCCGTAGATTGGATTGTTATACCATCGGTTTGGCCCGAATCATTCTGCCTGGTACTTTCCGAGGCCCGCGATGCACGACGCCCCGTCCTTGTTTCCGATATTGGTGGACCGGGCGAAAGGACGACCCACATGCATGATGGTATCTGTTTTCCTGCCGGATCGGTTTCTGGTCTCGCCGACTGGATCACGAAGTGTGCAGGGAACGAGAGCCTATGGCATGAGATTGCGTCGGGAGTTACGGATGACACCAGCTTGCAAGACACGTGGGCTCAGTACAGGGAGTTGTTCCTCGCGGAAGTGTCCCGTCGCCAACAGCGAGCGAGGTAGGCCTCGTGGAGAATCCTTCTCGACCACGTCTTAATGAACGATAGGCAAGCCAACCACCCGTGGCTCCGTGCAAAAACGGGTTGGTAACTTTTTTGGAGGATGCGTATGATCGCTCGCGAACTATTGCACGGCAGTTATGGCCCTGCGAGCTTTGGAGCACTGCTGCCCCTTAGGCAAGACTGGCCTCGGGCTGACACAAAATCATTGGTTAGGCGTAGGCTCTCCCCCAGGTAAGACTTGAACGTGTTGTCCGCCGGGCCGTGCATACAACACCATGGAAGAGACACGATGAAGAAAACGGAGCAAGCAACAACATTCGAGGAGATCCGGCGCAACGTGGCTGGTATCGACCTGGCAGGTCACGCTGATCATTATTTATGTCTGCGGTCCTCGCCGCGACGACGGTGGCCATGATATTGCCAACTTCGGGACGACGACACTCGAGTTGTACAGGATGCTTGGCTGGCTGAAGGATCGGAAAGTCGAATCCGTGGCGATGGAAAGCACCAGCGTGTACTGGATTCCAGTTGCCGACCTTCTGGAGGCCAACGGGCTTGAAGTCGTTCTCGTGGACACGCGGGAAGTGCGCATGGTTCCGGGGCGCAAAAGCCCACTCCTGCACAGCAGCACTCGAGATGGCGGCCTTATTGTTGAACATTCAGCCGGGCGATGAGATCATCATGCCGTCGTACACTTTCGTTTCTACGGCCAATGCATTTGTGCTGCGTGGTGGTGTTCCTGTGTTTGTTGATATCAGGGAAGACACGCTGAATCTGGACGAAAGGCTCGTTGAGCCCGCCATAACATCTCGTACCCGTGCTATCGCCCCCGTGCATTATGCGGGCGTCGCATGCGAAATGGATGCCATTATGACGATAGCTAAGCGTCACCATTTGCATGTAGTGGAGGATGCTGCGCAGGGCGTGATGGCCACTTATAAGGGCCGTGCGCTGGGAAGCATTGGCGACCTTGGTGCCTACAGTTTCCATGAAACCAAAAACGTGATCGCTGGTGAGGGCGGTGCTTTGCTCGTGAATGATCCTTCTCTGGCATTGCGGGCTGAAATCATCCGAGAGAAGGGGACTGATCGCAGTCGTTTCTTCAGGGGCGAAGTGGATAAATACACATGGCAGGAGGTGGGATCGTCATTCCTGCCTGGGGAGTTAATTGCGGCATTCTTGTGGGCTCAATTTGAAGAAGCAGATCGAATAACTAACGAACGGCTGGCAAGCTGGCAGCGCTATCACGAGATTCTTGAGCCACTTGAAACCAAGGGCATCCTGCGTCGGCCAATCGTTCCGCACGAGTGCCATCAAAACGCGCACATGTATTACGTCTTGTTGGCACCAGAAATTGAACGTCAGAAGGTACTCGAAGCGTTCAAGCGGAACGATATCTGGGCGGTGTTTCACTACGTTCCCTTGCATTCTTCGCCTGCTGGCAGGCGATATGGGCGTGCGCATGGCGAATTAAAAGTTACACATCGGCAGTCTGAGAGATTGGTTCGCTTACCGCTGTGGGTAGGGTTATCTACCGAACAGCAAGACCGAGTTGTTAATGTTTTGTGCAATGCGGCCGATTGATCATTTGAGAGACAAAGTGTTCATAAACTTCGTTGACGTTGTTTTCCTGTTGGCTTAGTTGGATTAATCCCGTGCTATGAACGAAACCGACTCGATGTCCAGGTGTCCCCCTCCAAGGTAGTTAACACGCATTTCCACTTTTCCGGCACCAGGCTCGAGCACTTCGAAAGGCAGATCGATATCTGTCCATGCGTTCGGTGCAGGCAAATCGCCGGGATTGAGTGTGCGGTGCGTAAGTTGACGCTTCCCGCCCTCGCAGGAGACATCCAATTCCGCCAAAACACCCGTCGAGATGGGCTCTCCCCTCAACCGAAATCGAGCAATATAACGACCGGCGCGCATCGACCTGTATCCTCCGAACAACAGCCACCCAGGCGCAGACCCATCCTCCGCCCGGCGTACAACCCCGAGAAGGGAATCGGTATCCAGAATGTTTTTTCCCACATGGTGCGGGCGGGAGACGGCCGGTTCTACATCGTGCATGGACGCCAGGATGTTCACCGTGTTTCCAAAAGACTCGTCTTTCTGTAGTGTTCGCTCCAATATCTCGATGACGACGACATCCGGATTGTGATGGCGAACGAAGTCGGGGTCGAAGACATACGTCCAATCCATGGCCAGTGTGCTGAAATTCACGGCGAGCAAATCGTCGAACGAGTCCCCTGCGAAGGAATCATGGAAAAAGACGGCGCGCTTCCGCTCGGGTGCATCGGTCTCATAGACAATCCGACGACCAAACCAGTTGGGCTGTTCGGGGAGAGGAGGAATTCGTCGCAGGGAAGGGGGATCGGTCCGTCCCGTCAGTATTTGCGGTTCCCAAAGAAAGCCCGTGAGCCCGGACATAAGTGCCAGGTCGCCGGTGTAGGTCTCTGTGGTGCTCGATTCCCATAACAATGTCGGCGGTGGCTGGAAATCGGGATACACCACCGCCAGTAGGTCGCGCCAAGCAATATCTGCACCATATGGGGTCCAGTGGGTGTCATGGCGATAGTAAAGCGGCGCGGTTGCAGGTTCCTTGGCAAACGATTCGCGGGGATCTATCACGGTGATGCCGCACTTACGCAGGGCGGCGATGAGCTGATCCGCCCGCGAGGGGGGTTGAGCGCGTCTCAGCATGGTGGGCATGGATTCCGGATACAGGGTGCTCTTATTGGGGGGGATCATGATGACCAACGCACAGTTCCTGCCGGCCAGCCATGTGCGAATCCCGTCATAATAATGGACCCATTGGGCAATCTGCTCAGGTCGGTAGGGGGCAAGGCGCTGATAGCTCTGGAGTTCCTCTCGCCAGCCCAGGAATAAACGACCGTCACGGCCTCGGATCGCATTAGATGAAGGCGACATGTGCAGCCAGAAATAAAGCATGTAGCTGCGGGAGCGCGTCAGCAGGCTGCGAAATCCGAAAGCGTCGTTGAAATACTGCTCGAAGCGTCTCGGATAGAGTGATATGTCGCTCCATTTGCAGGAAACACCGGGACGTTCTGCCGGGACGCGATTTTCCTGCAGTTTCCAGCGTGTGTCGAGGCTTGCGCGTTGCCCGCCCCAGGGAAGGATCAGCAGCGTCGCGAATATGATGATGAACAGGCATTCTCGTGTCTTGCGCAGGCCATTCGGTCTCGTAGTCGTATTCGTTGCCGACATGGGTAATTCCTAGAAGCGAAAGTAAATGAACGGGTTGTGGGTGCCGCTGGCTAATAGCATGGTGCAGTATATGAGTGCCATCGGCAAGGCTACGACATCAATCAGGAAAGCGGCGGCTTCCGCCCAGAAAACGTGTTTCCCGGTGTTTCGCGCGCTGGCATCAATCCGTCGTGCGAGTGTGCTGAAAAAGGGAGTGGCGGCAACGGTACCAACGACGCTACAGATCAATAATTCCGGTGTCCAAAGCATGAGGCTATTCAAGGCGATGCCATCGCCATGCGCCCAGCCCGCCATCGCGCGCAAAAACGCCAACGCCTCCGGCAGTGTTTCCGCCCGGAAGAAGACCCAGCCGATCAGCACGACCAGCCCCGTATACCCATGCTGAGCGACGCGCGGAAGACGGCTCAGCCAGTCACCCCAGCGCGAACGCTCCGCCAGCAGAAACAGGCCGTGATAGAGTCCCCAGAGTAAAAAAGGCCAACTGGCGCCGTGCCAGAATCCGCAGAGCACGAATACCAGCACCAAATTGAATCCGATCCGGGCGGCGCTTTTGCGATTGCCGCCCAACGGGATATACAGGTAGTCGCGAAACCAGTTCGACAGGGAAATGTGCCATCGTCTCCAGAAATCCCGTATGGAAACAGCAATATAGGGATAGTTGAAATTCTCCAGGAACCGGAAGCCCAGCATGCGGCCGATGCCGATGGCCATGTCCGAATAGCCTGAGAAATCGAAGTAGATCTGCATGGCATAGGCCAGCGCGCCCGTCCAAGCCAACCCCGTGGTCAGCTGCGATGCGTCCAGGCCGAAGACGCGATCAGCCGCGACCGCGAAGGCGTTGGCAAGAACCATCTTCTTGGACAAGCCGATCACGAAGCGGCGAACGCCGGAAGCAAAGAGAGCACGCGAGACAACCCGATCGCAAAACTGGCTGTCGACGTCTTTATAGCGCACAATCGGCCCGGCGATTAGCTGCGGAAAGAGGGAGATATAGAGTCCAAATCGCAAAGGGTTGCGTTGAACGGCTGCATCCCCCCGGTAGACATCCACAACATATGAAAGTGCTTGAAAGGTGAAGAAAGAGATGCCGATCGGCAGGGGCACCGCTTCGAAGTGAAGGGGACTGTGACCCATGGCTGTCAAGAGGATGTTAAGATTATCAACAAGGAAATTGGCGTACTTGTAGAAGAATAAAAGGCCGAGATTGCCAGCCACCATGCCGCCCACGACCCATGAGACCGCGCGCCGACCACGCAGCCGATCCACAATCCGCCCTCCCGCGTAATTGAATGCGATCGAGAAAATCATCAGCGCGACATACCCTGGCTCACCCCAGGCATAGAAAAACAGGCTGGCAGACAAAAGCCATAGGTTTTGCTGCCAGCGAGCCCGAAGAATCGTATGCCCCAGAAGAACGATGGGCAGGAAGAGGAACAAAAATACAGTGCTGCTGAAAACCATAGCTAATAATGGGAAACCAAAATCGTTTTCAGGCAACCCGGGCACCCGCCCAGTGAGCCCGTTTTGCGAGAGCATCCTTTTAGCGTTATTGGGTTGGCGATGTCAATCCTGATTTCATCCCCGATCACGCCATGACACGGTCTTTTCATGTTCATGTGTTTGAGTCAATGCTGACCGAGTGAACATTAAGTGCTGGACAAATCGGGCGGATTTTGTTTTCCTATGCTCGATGAATACTACAACAAAACAGCAATGCCGGCACTCAGAAGGTTCACCGCTGAGTGGTAAACCACTGTTGATAAGAGAGATAACAAAACATGAGGAGACTCGCTTCAAGGACCTGTCGGGAACGTTCCACTACATGGGCGAGGGTCACGCCGGAGGCGATACCCTGCGGCTGGTCGTGGAATGCGAGGGCGATTGGATCGCCCTGCTGCTATGGGGTTCGGCGGCCTACCGGCTAAAAGACCGTGATGCCTACATCGGCTGGAGCAACCAGCAACGGGCGCAGCGCCAGAAGCTTGTCGTTCAGAACCGGCGCTTCACGATGCTGGTGGACCGCGGGGCGCACCCGAACCTGGCTTCCCGCATTCTCGGTCAAGTGATCCGCCAGTTGCCCTCGCTTTGGCATAAGCGTTTTGGCTACGAGCCGCTGCTGGCCGAGACGTTCAGTGATATCGAGGCCCGCGAGGGCACCTGCTACAAGGCCGCCGGATGGCTTGCCCTGGGCACCACCAAGGGCTTTTCACGGCATCGTGCCGACTTCTATGTCCCGAATGATCGCCCCAAGAAGCTGTGGGTACGCGAACTTCGCAAGGATGCCGCTGCGGTGCTGCGCGCCCCTGAGCTTCCCTCCGAATGCCAGGCCGGGGGCTGTAGTGATGACGATGGCGTACTGCCTCTTTCCACGCCGCAGATCGAGTCGCTTCACGAGTGCTTCTGCAAGGTTAAGGACCCGAGGGCACGCAACAGTGTATTCCACATCGGCGCCATGCTCTCTATCACGGCCATGGCGATCTTCAGCGGGCACCGCAACATCCAGCAGATCGTGCGCTTTGCCAACCGGATGCGAATGGAGCATCGCAAGGCCTTGGGGCTTCCAGCCTTTGCCAAGGACAGCTCGTATCGCAAGGTTCCCTCGTACAGTGCCTTCTATAATCTCTTCAAGCAGTTGGACATTGATGCATTCAGCCAATCCCTCAGCCAGTGGCTTGCCGCCCGCAGCGGAACCCTGCCGGCAGCTTTGGCCCTCGACGGCAAGTTCATCCGCGATACGGTCGGAATCGTCTGCCTGGCCGATCACGAAACCGGCGTCCCCCGGGCCATGGCCAAGGCATCCAAGAAGGAAGGCGAAGGTCACGACTGCGAGCTCAAGGCCGCACAGCGGATGATATGCCGAGAAAAGGATCTGAGCAATACGGTCATTACCGCCGACCCACTGCACTGCCAGCGCCAGACGGCCCGTGATATCGTGGAGCGCGGCGGCGAATTCATCCTCCAGGTCAAGGACAACCAGAAGAGCGTTCACGCGGCCAGTGCTCTCAAGACGAAGGATATCACCCCCTTTTTGCCCAGACCGAAAAGGCCCACGGACGTATAGACCACAGGGATATCGCCCTGCTGGCGGTCGACCC
>CAZOXS010000175.1:0-3024 GCA_964583785.1 uncultured Victivallales bacterium | reverse complement strand
GGAAATGGCTGGTTTTGCCGCTATTATCCCGGTCTTTGATACCGTCAGCCAGGCTTGCGCCGGGTTTGCGCCCGTCAGCGAGCCACCGTCACCGGCACCCTGTCCGCTCACGATTGCCGAGGAAATTTACGTCATGGCGCTGGATGATCACGAAGGTGTGATTAAACCGATGCCCGCCTTTGCGCTCGATTATGCGCTCGCTGGTGCCTTGTTGATGGAGCTGGCGCTGGATAATCGTATCGATTCGGATTTGACGACGCTGAAAGTGATTGCATCGGAGAAGACGGGGGATCCGCTTCTCGACGAAACACTGGAGACGCTTCAGGCATGCGCGGAGCCGCAGCCGACCGCCTACTGGTTGAAGCAGCTTGCCGATCAGTCGGGGCGAATCGAGGAGCGGGTGCTCGAAAGCCTCATCCGCAAGGGGGTTCTCCGGCAGGAAAACCGGCGCATTTTATGGGTTTTCGAGGTTCGCCGCTATCCGGTCCAGGATGATCGCGAAGTCAAGGAGGTTTGTGCCCGCCTGCGTGAACTGATTATCGGCGATGCGATTCCCGATCCGCGCGATGTCGTCCTGATCTGTCTTGGCAGCGCTTGCCGTCTGCTCGATGATCTTTTTTCGTCGGATGAATTCGAGCGTTTCAATCCGCGGATAGCGGCACTGTCCCGGCTCGATCTGATCGGTCACGAGATGGTTGCGGCCATTCGCGAGATCGAGCGTGTGATGATCCAGATGTCGACGCCAATGATGTGAACAGAAACAGGCATATGCAGGAATGAACGGCATGGTTTATTCTTATGGGATTTCGACCGGCATGCGTTTACGGCATAAGCGGGCTGGATGGGGTCTTTCGGTGGTCGCTCTACTTATGGCCGGTACGGTTCTGCTCGGCGGGTGTGCCCGCTTCCGGCCTCCGACGGGGGTGAAGCCGCAGACGGTGACGCTGCTGACGACCGGCTACTGCAAGTGCGGGAAATGTTGCGGATGGAAGCGTAACTGGCTCCTTCGTCCTGTTTACAGCTACGGGCCGATGAAGGGTAAGCCCAAGAAAATCGGGCAGACGGCCAGCGGCACGCAGGCCGGAAGAGGTACGATTGCCGCCGATACCCGGATTTACCCGTTCGGGACGGTCATGTATATCGAGGGGTACGGCTATGGACGGGTCGAGGATCGCGGCGGCGGCATCAAAGGCCAGCATGTGGACCTGTTCTTCCGCACGCACGATCAGGCACAGGACTGGGGACGCCAGACGCTGCAGGTGAAGGTGTGGTTTCCGCCGAAGTGAGGGTTATGAGCGGTAGTTCGGGGCATCCTTCATGATCTTGATGTCGTGCGGGTGCGACTCGCGCACGCCAGCCATCGAAACGCGCACGAACTTGCCGCCGCGCTGAAGCGCGGGGATGTCGCGGCTACCGCAATAGCCGAGTGCGGACCGCAGTCCGCCGCAGAACTGGATCATGACGCTCTTGACCGTGCCGGCGTAAGGGACGATGCCTTCAATCCCTTGCGGCACCAGATTGGCGGCATCGACATCGGCCTGTCCGTAGCGCTCGCGGCTGCCTGCCCCCTGCTGCATGGCGGCCAGGCTGCCCATGCCGCGGTACGCGACATATTGACGCCCCTGATGGATGATCTTTTCTCCAGGGCTCTCTTCCGTACCCGCCAGGATCGAGCCGAGCATCACGCTGTCGGCCCCTGCCACAATCGCCTTGGGCACATCGCCTGAATGGCGGATGCCGCCATCGCCGACGATGGGGATCGACCCCTTGAGCGCCGCGCGGGCGGCATAGATCGCCGAGATCTGGGGGACGCCGACGCCACAGACCACGCGGGTCGTGCAGATCGAGCCTGGGCCAATGCCCACTTTTACGGCGTGTGCGCCAGCGTCACGCAGGGCAAGCGCCGCCTCGCCGGTGGCAATGTTGCCGGCGATGATGTCGATCTCGGGATAATGCTCGGCAATCCAGCGTGTCATGGAGATCACGCCCTCGGAATGACCATGCGCGCTGTCGACCACGATCACGTCAACGCCCTCTTCCGCCAGAGCCTCCACGCGGGCCTCGTTATTGGGGCTGACCGCCGCCCCGACGCGCAGGCGGTATTTCGAGTCACGGTTGTACATCGGCTCGACGTTGCGCACCAGCGTGCTGACATCGGTAAAGCTGTAGAGGCCGACCAGTTTGTTGTTTTCCACCAAGGGCAGTTTGCCGATCTTGTTGCGCATCATGATGTCGTACGCCGTTTGCAGATCGGTATCCGTGGGCGCGGTGATCACGTTGCGGGTCATGACCTTGCGGACGCTGTCGTTGTGGTTCTCGGCGTAACGGATATCGGTCGAGGTGAGAATGCCGACAACCTGGCCGTTCTCGTCCAGGATCGGGAAGCCGTTGAAGGAAAACCCACGTTCCTCCCGATGCTGCCGGACGGTTTCCAGCGTGTCTGTGTCGCGAAAGGTGATGGGGTCGCGGATCAGCCCGTGCAGGTAATGCTTGACGACCCCCACCTGCTTGGCCTGTTCCTTGGCTGACAGGTTCTTGTGAATGATCCCGATGCCACCGAGCAAGGCCATCGCGGCGGCCATACGGCTTTCCGTGACAGTGTCCATGGCGGCACTGACGAATGGCATATTGATGTCAATGCGGGACGTCAGCCGAGTGCGGATACTGGCCTGATCCGGCAGGAAGTCCGCGTACTGGGTGATCAGCGAGACGTCATCGAACGTCAGTCCATCGAAGACAAATTGCTTCATGAAATCGGCAATGTAGGTGTTCTCTTGCATACTCAAACTCCTTTGCGCCCAAGCGCGGGCTTTTGCCGTTTGATTTCTAACGGCGTCCCCCCGTGATTGCAAGCAAAAAACTCAAAAAAACTGATGCTCCTTAGAGGCTCTTGCAAAACCCCTCGCTGTGCCCGCTTGAAGCCGGGCACAGCGAGGGGTTTTGCAAGGTATAATGCTTCAGCTCCGAACCAACGGAACGTCTGGCATATCCACCCCGCCCTTGTTTTCCAAGGCCGTACCATGC
>CAZOXS010000174.1:0-15851 GCA_964583785.1 uncultured Victivallales bacterium | reverse complement strand
AACACGAGCGCAGGACATGCCAGACGGTCCATGGGTTCAGAGCTCCGAGAAATACTATGCAAAACCCCTCGCTGTGCCCGGCTTCAAGCGGGCACAGCGAGGGGTTTTGCAAGAGCCTCTTAAGGGATGACCCCGATGCCTGCGGCGAACCTGGGACAGGAGCTGATACCATGGCAAAGCCACCGACTCCCCCTGTAGGTCATTGCCAGAAAGTAGGTCGTGGCACCTTGCCCGACCTCCGAGCATAAGCCGTCTGGCTGCTAAAAAGCCTTTGCTCGAATGGACGGGCAGGGTGCCCGTCCTACTTTCTCTTCTCCTCCAAAAAAGTTACCACCCTCATTTTCGCTAGGCCCCGGGTGGTTGGCTTACCCCTTTACCCGCACTGCATGTTCACGATTGCCGGGGTGATGTCGGTCAGGTCGCGGATGGCGGTGCGGAGGGTATGGGCGCCGGGGCCGCGGGCGGCGAAGGGGACGGGATTGCGGGTGTGGCTGCGGGTGGAGAGATCCTCGATGTTGCCATGGTCGCTGGTTAGCACTAGCAGGATCCCGGCCTGCTCCGCCAGCGGGCAGAGTGCCGTCAGCAGGCGGTCGAGCTTGCGCAGCACGGCCTCGGCCGTGGCCATGTCGGCGCGGTGGCCCGCGCGGTCGGTATGGAAGAACTCGAAGAGCGTGAATGCCTGCGTGACGGCAATGCCGGCCAGGTCGGCGGCGGCCTGTTCGACAATAATGCAGGGACCGGTATAGCCGCGCGCGGCGAGCGACTCGCGCGTCAGGTCATGGGCGACGGCCTCGTGACGCAGCAGGCGGTCGAGTCGTCGCACATCACCAAAGGCGCTCAGGGCCGCCACGGTGGTGACCGACTTGGTGCGCATGGCCTTGACGGCCTCAAGCGTGGGCAGCAGATAGCCGTTGGCGAAGGTCGAGGGACGACCACAGGCCGCAAGCTGCTGGTAGATGTTGTGCTCGCAGATGATGTCGCGCAGCAGGCTGCCCGGAAACCCCTCGATGTGGCGGCCGGCGCGTTCGGCGGCATTGATGCCCGTCAGGATGGTCGTCTGCCCCGTGGCGCTCTGGGGAAGGCCCGGCACGCCGAGCGTGGCGTCAATGGGGACGGTATCCTCCGTCAGCAGGCGCATCAGCCGGGGACAGACGTCGGAGCGCAGCGGGGTGGGGGCCTGCGGGTCGGACGGCAGCCCGATGCCGTCGACGAACAGCAGCAATACCGGCGGCGGGCTCATTTCACGATCTTGAGGATCTCGCGGAACGCGCTGTGGTCCGCGGTGCGCATCAGCTCGAACAGCACCGTCTCGACCGTGGTGACATGCCCCTGGCCCGAACCGTTCGAGTGGCGGCCCGCCTCGCGGATCTTCTCCAGGCCGATGGCGTGGTCCTGCGGATGACGTGAGGAGACCGCGTCGGCCACGACCTCGACCGCATAGCTGTCGCGGATCAGCGTAACGGCGGTCTGGTAGACGCAGACGTGCGTCTCGATCCCCGCGATCAGGATCTGCTTGCGTCCGCTGGCCTTCACCGCCTCATTGAAGGCCTCGCTGCCCGCGCAACTGAAGCAGGTCTTCGTCAGCGGCGGGTTGCCCGGCAGCAGCGGCAGCAATTCCGGAATCGTCGGCCCCATCTTGACCGGGTTCTGCTCGACCTGGATCACCGGGGGCCCGAGCACATTCATGCCCTTGAGCAGTTTTACGAGATTGGCGACCAGTGCCTCGCGTTCATGCATGACGGCCGTCAATTTCTCCTGCACATCAATCAGCACCAGTAGCGTCTTTTGCGGATCCAGCATCATGGTATCATCCCCCTTTGTCGATTATCAGTCGTGTGCCGCTAGAGTAGCGACGCCAGGCACCTGAATGCAAGACAGAAGCTCGGGAGCTCGGGAAGACGCGACGCTGGCGCCGACCGGAAGCGCGTTTCATATTGAAATCGCGGGCGGGGTGGCTTAGAGTGCCCCGAAACCCCGATTGAAAGGATGCGCGCATGAATGCTTTGACCGCCCTGAGTCCGCTGGACGGACGCTATACCGACAAGACCTCCGCCCTGAGTCCGGTGTTTTCCGAATTCGGTTTGATCCGTCTACGTGTGATGGTTGAAATCGAGTGGTTGATCGCCCTGTGTTCCGAGTCTGGGATTCCGCAAACGCGCAGTCTCACCGATGATGAGTTGGATCGTCTGCACAATATCGGCAACCATTTCTCGCCCGAAGACGGTCTGCGGGTAAAGGCGATCGAGGCCACGACGAACCACGACGTCAAGGCCGTCGAGTATTTTCTCAAGGAAAAGCTTAAAAAAACCAGCATGGCACCGCTGGCTGAGTTCCTGCACTTTGCCTGTACCTCGGAAGATATCAACAACGTGGCCCATGCGCTGCAATTGCGCGACGGAATGGCCGTGATCGGTGCCGAGCAGCAACGCATTATCCAGACGCTCAAGACCATGGCCGCAGAGTTCGCGGAGGTGCCGATGCTGGCTCGTACGCACGGCCAGACCGCCTCGCCCACCACCGTCGGCAAGGAACTGGCCGTGTTCGCCAACCGCCTGCAGCGCCAGCGCGAACAGATCGCGGCAATCAAGCTGACCGCCAAACTCAACGGGGCGGTCGGCAACTTCAACGCGCACCTGGCGGCCTACCCGGAGGTCGACTGGCAGGCGCTTGCCGCCGACATCCTGGAAAAACGCTTCGGCCTGCAGCAGAACCGCTACACGACGCAGATCGAGCCGCACGATACCATGGCTGAACTCTTCCACGCGCTGGTGCGCTGGAACACGATCCTGCTCAGCCTCAACCGCGACATATGGACCTATATCTCCATAGGCTACTTCGGGCAGAAGACCGTCAAGGGCGAGGTCGGGTCATCGACCATGCCGCACAAGGTCAACCCCATCGACTTCGAGAACAGCGAGGGGAACCTCGGGATCGCCAACGCGCTTTTCAGCCACCTGGCCGAGAAGTTGCCGATCTCGCGCCTACAGCGCGACCTGACTGATTCGACGGCGCTGCGCAACATGGGCGGCGCGTTCGGCTACACGCTGATTGCCTGCCTGTCCACGCTCAAGGGCCTCGGCAAGCTCAAGCTCAACACCGCTCGCCTAGAGGAGGACCTCGACCATGCCTGGGAGGTGATGGCCGAACCGATCCAGACCATCATGCGCAAGCACGGCATCGAGAACCCGTACGAGCAGCTCAAGGAGCTGACCCGCGGGCAGGCGGTCACGCGCGAGACCCTACAGGCATTCGTCAGCATGCTGGAAATCGACCCAGCGGACAAGGCCCGTCTGCTACAGATGACCCCGCTCACCTACACCGGCCTGGCCGCCAAGCTGGCGGCCTCGGTATGATGTTTATCACATTGGCGGGAACTGGACACAGAGGTCGGCAACCTCACCCCGAACCCTTGCAATCAGCGCCTGATCGTCAACATGCTTGAGCACGTCGGTGATCCAGGCGGCGATCTGGCGCATCTCGCCGGTCTTCATGCCACGCGAGGTCACGCCCGGCGTACCGATACGGATGCCCGACGTGACAAAGGGGCTCTTCGTGTCGAACGGGATCGAGTTCTTGTTCACGATGATCCCGGCCGCATCGAGCGCGGCGGCGGCGGCTTTACCGGTTGTGCCCAGCTCGGTGACGTCCAGCAGCATCAGGTGGTTATCGGTCCCTCCCGAAACCAGGCGGATGCCCGCCGACCGGAAGCACTCGGCCATCACCTGCGCATTATCGACAATCTGGCGCGCGTATTGCTTGAACTCGGGTTGCAGCGCCTCGCGGAAGCAGACGGCCTTGGCGGCGATCACGTGCATCAGCGGCCCGCCCTGCAAGCCGGGAAATACGGTCTTGTCGATCGAGGCGGCATACGCCTCGCGGCAGAGAACCATCCCGCTGCGCGGTCCGCGCAGGGTCTTGTGCGTGGTGGTGGTGACGAACTCGGCATACGGCACCGGCGAGGGATGCGCCCCGCCCGCCACTAGGCCGGCGATATGGGCCATGTCCACCATCAGCTTGGCACCGACGCTGTCCGCCACCTCGCGGAAGCGCTCGAATTCCAGCGTGCGCGAGTAGGCACTGGCGCCGGCCACGATCAGCTTCGGCTTGTGTGCCTTGGCCAGCGCGGCCAGCCCGTCGTAATCAATCCGCTCGGTCCCGTGCGCAACGCCGTAGGGCACGATGTTGAACAGCTTGCCGGAGAAGTTCACCGGCGAGCCATGCGTCAGATGTCCGCCATCAGCCAGACTCATCGCCAGGATCGTGTCGCCGGGCTCGAGCATGGAGAAATAAACGGCCATGTTGGCCGAGCTGCCGCAATGCGGTTGCACGTTGGCGTGGTCCGCACCGAAGAGTTCCTTCGCCCGCGCGATTGCCAGGTTCTCGGCCTGGTCGACAAAGTCGCAGCCGCTGTACCAGCGCTTGCCGGGGTAGCCCTCGGCGTACTTGTTGGTCATGACCGACCCCTGGGCCTGGCGCACCGCCCGGCTGACTCCGTTCTCGGAGGCGATCAGGTTGAGTGTCTGATGCTGCCGCTGATCCTCATCGCGGATGGCCGCGTGGATTTCCGGATCGGCAGCGCGGATGGCGGCAATGTCCGAGGCCGCCGCCGCATTGGCGGAGATCTTCACCAGCCGCCGCTGGTGCCGCTCTCCCTGGCTGAACGTGCCTGCTAGCCAGGCGTCAAGAATCGCGACGGCTTCCGACGCCGATGTGATGGAGGCACCCAGCACGAGGACGTTGGCGTCGTTATGGTCACGGGCCATTTCAGCCATGCGCGGTGAGGTGCAGAGCGCTGCCCGCAGGTGCGGGAAGCGGTTGGCCGACATCGACATGCCGATTCCGGTTGTGCAAACCAGGATACCTTGATCCATCTCGCCCTGTTCAATCGCCCCGGCGACCATGGCCGCGTAATCCGGGTAGTCCACCGAGGTCTTGTCCGCCGCCCCGAAATCCGTGAATGCCACACCGCGATCCGCCAGGTATGTGCACAAGGCCGACTTCAAGTCGACACCGCCATGATCTGCCGCTACTCCGATTTTCATATTTTCCTTCTTTCTGTTATCACTCAAAACACTTTCTTTCTGGCTGTGATTCGTAGGTCGCGGCGCCATCGCCCGACCGCCGAGCATAAGTCGCCCAGCCACCAGCGGTGCGTATGCTCGGCGGGACAGGCGAGGCGCCTGTCCTACGGTGTTATTTCCTGCAAATATCGATCCAGTCCCCAAAGCGCCGCCGCGATATCGTCGCGCACATGGCGGTAGACATCCAGCGACAATCCGATCGGGTCCATGACATCCTCATCCTTGCGGTTGGGGTCGAACGATTTAAGCAGCACGATCTTGTCGGCCACATGCGGGTAGCGCTCCAGCAGCGCGTCACGATGTCCGCCGGTCATTACGACCAGCAGTTCGGCCTCCTCGATCAGATCGCGGGTTACCGGCTGGCTGCGATGCGCGCTGATGTCCACCCCCAGCTCGTTCATTGCCTTCACCGC
This sequence comes from uncultured Victivallales bacterium, assembly GCA_964583785.1. Lineage (GTDB taxonomy): Bacteria > Verrucomicrobiota > Kiritimatiellia > UBA8416 > UBA8416 > UBA8416. The sequence continues at coordinate 10,357 of CAZOXS010000174.1, read as the reverse complement.
GTAGCGACTGGCGGGCGTGCCGTAGCCGGTCATCACGCCAGCCGAGCAAACCGTCAATTCGGGCCGCGACGCGATCTGCATCCGGAACAGGTACTCCGCCATCGGACTGCGGCAGATGTTGCCCGTGCAGATAAAAACAATCAAACGCTTACCCATCCGTGCCCTCGCTCCCGTGGTCAATCGTCATTGGTCAGTATTCCAACATTCCAACATTCCGCATTCCGCATTCCGAGTTCCGCATTCACAGCGCCCGGTACGCGATGTCGCGGCGGCACCAGCCGCCCTCAAAGTGGATCTTGTCCGCTGCTGCATAGGCGCGGTCCACGGCGGTCCGCAGCGAATCGCCCGTCGCCGTCACGCCGAGCACGCGCCCGCCGGATGTCACCACCTGGCCGTCCTGTAGGCGGGTTCCGGCATGGAATACGGTGACGCCCTCCATTGCGCCGGCCTCGTCCAGCCCGCTGATCGGCTTGCCTTTGGCATACGCGCCGGGATACCCTCCGGCAGCCATCACGATCGTCACGCAGTGCTCGTTCTTCCACGGCACCAGCGACTCCTCCAGCGTCCCGTCAATGCAAGCCTCGAAAGCGGGGATCAGGTCACCGGCCAGGCGGGGGAGGATGACCTGTGTCTCGGGGTCGCCGAAGCGCGCGTTGAACTCGAGCACTTTCGGACCGTCCTTGGTCATCATCAGCCCGGCGTAAAGCACGCCTTTGAAAACGATGCCGCGTCGGCGCAGTTCCGCCAGCGTACGCTCGAACACCTGCTCCCGGATCGAGGGCCACATCTGCTCCTTGACCACCGGCGCGGGCGAGTAGGCCCCCATGCCGCCGGTATTCGGTCCGCGATCGCCGTCCAGGGCGCACTTGTGATCCTGCGACGAGGCCAGCATGACGACATGCTCGCCATCCACCAGCGCCAGGATCGAGGCTTCCTCGCCGGCCAGGCATTCCTCGATCAGCACCCGCTCGCCAGCCGCCCCGAAGGCCTTTGAGAGCATGGCCTCGTCAATCGCCGCCAGTGCCTGCTCAACCGTCTCGCAGACGGTCACGCCCTTGCCGGCGGCCAGGCCCTCGGCCTTGACGACGATCGGCGCGCCTTGCCGACGCACATACTCGCGGGCCTCGACCGCCACGGTAAAACTGGCCGCTCGGGCGGTCGGAACCCCCGCCGCCTCCATGATCTCCTTGGCGAAGAGCTTGCTGCCTTCCATCTGCGCGGCGGCCTTGGACGGGCCGAACACGCGCAGCCCCTCGGCCTCAAGCAGATCGGTCAGCCCGGCGCACAACGGTGCCTCCGGTCCGATCACGGTCAAGTCCGGGCGGTTCTCACGGGCCCAGGCGACCAGCCCCGGCAAGTCGTCGGACGCGAGCGGCAGGTTCTGCGAAAAGGCAGCTGTTCCGGCATTCCCCGGTGCGCAATAGACCGCCGGCTGCCGGCTGTCCGCCGCCAGTTTCCAGGCCAGCGCATGCTCGCGCCCGCCGCTTCCAACCACCAGAACCTTCATGCCATACTCCTTCCCGGGAAAATGAAAGCACAAGTCTACCGAAATCCGCCCGTGAGTCAACCAAACGCTGCCTAGCGGCCTGGGTCCCAGGCGGTGGCGGTCTCGTAGAGCGGGAAACCACTCGGCATTCGCATGGTCGCCTCGATCTCGTCGCAGTCGAGCGGGGCGGCTCCGGTCAGGGTCTCGATACCATCGTCCGTGATCACCACCGTATCCTCGCAGCGGATGTAGAGTTCCTCCTCCCTGACGGTCATCATCGGATCCACCGAAAGCACGACACCGGGCTCAAGCGGCTTATGCTTGTAGGGCGAGCCGTCATGCACGGAAAGGCCGACCGGATGGGAGAGCGGATTGGACTGTAGCACGCGCTCAGCCGCCTGACGGTAGATTTCCTTCGAGAACGTCGTTTTGGCGAGCACCCCGGCCATGATGGCCGCCGCCTCCTGCTGAACGCCATCCTTTGTAGCCCCGGGCTTCAACAAGCCAAGCAGCGTTTTGTGGTACGTCGTGATATAGCTGTAAAGTTCGCGTTGCCACGGTGCGTAGGTACCATTGACCGGCCAGATGCGACCGATATCACTGCCGTAGTTTCCATAATCCGGAGCGGTATCGACCAATACGATCTCACCGTCCTTAAGGCTGGCATCACCACGGTGATAATGACCAAACTGCATATTGTTGCCCGAGGCGATAATCTGCGGATAGGCCTCCCCGACCGCCCCGTGTGTCAGGTAGATGTAGCTGGCGAGGGCCGACAGCTGGCGCTCGACAAGCCCGACTTTCGTCAGGCGCATGGCCTCGGTCGTCGCCAGCGCCGAGAGATAACCGGCCCGCCGCAGGACCCCGATCTCGCAGGGACTCTTGACCCGGCGCATTTCGCTGATGATGGGCGTGAGCTCCCTGACCTCCATATTCCGCGGCCCCCGCTCCTGGCAAAGGGCGACAAAACGACCGCGGGCGGTCGGACGGCCATCCCACGGATTGGCCACCTGCCGGGAGGCGATCGCTGCCGCCTCGAAACGCGTCCGGCATGGCAGTTCGTCCTCCGCATCCTGCACATACAGCGTTTTTACCGCTTGAAGGTCCTTTTCCAGTTGGGCCGTCTCCACCACCGCTTCCACACTGCTCGCCGCGATAATCGCGTCGGCATCCTCGACGCCAAGGCCGGTTTCCTCGGGATGCTTTTCCGGATCTCGGTGCGGCAGATAAAGGGTCGTCTTGCGTTCGGGACCCGACATCATCAGCTGCGCGTTCGGGATTTCAATTCCCGAGAGATAGAAAAACGTCTTCGACTGGACAAAACGCGGGCCGATCGGTTCACAACGACCGCAGAGCACGACATGGGCATCGGGGCCGATCGCATCGAACAGGATATCGCGACGCGTGGCGAACTCCGTCCTGGGGAAGTGTTGCTGGAAGAATCGGGAATCAGCGGTATTCATGCGTTATCTCCTGTCAGGCTTCTTGTCACGTATCCGAACGACATCGGCACAGGAAAACACAGCACAAGGGAAATGTCCACACCCGATCACCATTTTTAACCGCGTTGCGCAGACTTTACTCTTGACGGGAACCCTTGGGCTGCATCTAAATGAAGATTTCGATTCTCGACTCACGAAAGGGGACGATCATGGGAAAGACGCTTGCTCAGAAAATCTTTGATGCCCACCGCGTGGATACCCCCTGCGAGGGGATGAATGTCCTGCGACTCGATCGCGTCATGTGCCACGAGATCACCACGCCGATGGCGATCAATGACCTGATCGCGCGCGGCATGGACACCGTCTTCGACAAGGACAAGATCCTGGCGGTTGTGGACCACGTGACCCCCTCGAAGGACACCAAGAGCGCCGAACAGGCCCGGGTACTGCGCGACTGGGCCCGCCGCCATAAGTTGCCCCACTGGTTCGATATCGGCCACAATGGCGTCTGCCATGCCATCTTCCCCGAAAAGGGCCTGATCCGTCCCGGCTTTACCGTGATCATGGGCGACTCGCATACCTGCACGCACGGGGCTTTTGGCGCCTTCGCCGCCGGTGTGGGCACGACCGATCTGGAGGTCGGCATCCTCAAGGGGATCTGCTCGTTCCAGGATCCGGGCACGATCAAGGTTACCGTCAAGGGCAAGCTGCGCAAACACGTCTATGCCAAGGACGTCATCCTGAGCATCATCAGGGAGCTAACCGTCAACGGGGCCACGGACAAGGTCATCGAGTTTCATGGCCCCGTGATCGAGGCCATGAGCATGGATGCGCGTATGACGGTTTGCAACATGGCCATCGAGGCCGGCGGCACCAGTGGTGTCTGCATGCCGGACATGACCACGGTCGAGTATCTGTGGCCCTTCATCAAGGGCGACTACAAATCAAAAGCCGCGGCGCTGAAGGATTTCGCGCAATGGCAGAGCGATCCGGATGCACATTACGAGAAGGAGATCGTGATCAACGCCTCCACGCTGGTGCCGCAGGTTACGGTCGGCTTCAAGCCCGACCAGGTGGTCGACGTCACCGAGGTGGCCGGCACCCCCGTCGACCAGGTCTACATCGGGAGTTGCACCAACGGGCGGCTGGAGGATCTGCGTGTGGCTGCCGCGCTGGTCAAGGGCCGCCATATTGCCGACCGTGTGCGCGGGATCGTCAGCCCGGCGACGCCGGACATCATGCGCGCCGCCAACAAGGAGGGGCTGCTGGACATCTTCATGGCGGCCGGCTTCTGCGTCACGAACCCCACCTGCGGGGCCTGTCTGGGCATGAGCAACGGTGTTTTGGCGCCGGGTGAGGTCTGCGCCAGCACCACCAACCGCAACTTCAACGGGCGCATGGGCAAGGGCGGCATGGTGCACCTCATGAGTTCGGCTACAGCCGCCGCCACCGCCATCGCCGGCTGCATCGCCGATCCGCGCCGCCGCCAACCATGAAGACTACCCAAATCGGATTTATCGGTACTGGCGTGATGGGCCGCTCCATGGCCGGCCATCTGCTCAAGGCGGGGTACCCGCTGCATGTCCATAACCGCACCAAGTCGCGGGCCGAGGGGCTGCTGCGGCAAGGTGCGCAGTGGCACGACTCGCCGGGCTCCGTGGCCGCCGTGTGTGACGTGGTATTCACCATCGTCGGCTTCCCGGACGATGTCGAGCAGGTGTACCTGGGCGACAAGGGCATCATCGCCAATTCACAGTTCGGCGCGATCCTCGTGGACATGACCACATCCAGCCCGCTACTGGCCAAACGCATCTACGAGCAGGCATATCGCCCGGGCGTGTCGACTCTGGACGCACCGGTATCGGGCGGGGATGTCGGTGCCCGCGATGCCCGCCTTTCGATCATGGTCGGCGGCGACCAACCGGCTTTCGAGGCGGTGCTGCCATTGTTCCGACTCATGGGCACGAACGTGGTCTACCAGGGACCCGCCGGTTCCGGACAGCACACCAAGATGGCCAACCAGATTGCGATTGCCTCCTGCATGCTGGGGGTTTCCGAGGCACTGGCATATGCAACACGCGCCGGACTGGATCCCGAAACCGTGATGCAAAGCATTGGCAACGGGGCCGCCGCCAGTTGGACACTGAGTAATCTCGGACCCCGCATGATCAAGGGCGACTTCGCGCCGGGGTTCTACGTCAAGCATTTCATCAAGGATATGCGCATCGCCCTCGAGTCCGCACGGGCGATGGGGCTAGATACCCCCGGCCTGGCCCAGGCGGAAGCGCTGTATCAGAAACTGGCCGCACTGGGTGGCGGCGACGACGGCACCCAGGCCCTGTACCAGCTCTATCGCTGATCGCCCGATCCCCGGCGCGATAGCAGCAGCCAGGCGGCCAGCGTTTTCGCGTCGCGGATCTCGCCCCGGCGGATCCGGTCAACCTTCAGCAATAGCTCCTCGAATACCCGCTTCGTTGGCACGTCACGGTCACATTTCACAACCGACAGCGTTCAGGAAGCATTTCGCAATCATGGCATGCCCGGAAGTGTCCGGATGAACGCGATCCCAGGCCAATGCCATCGGGTGCATCGTTTCCAGTACCCGATCAAACGCGGCCTGGGTGTCCACCAGGACCGCGCCATATGCTTTGGCAAGCTTGCGAACCACCTTCCCATAGGCATCCATACGCATGCGCATCAGATCCTTGCGATTGGGCTCGATAAAGTAGGGCGTGCACAGAATCAATCCCTTCAATCCGGGACGTGCCGCCTCGATCAACTCCTTGAGCGTACGCTCGTACTCCTTAAGGCCGACGTGCTGTTCAGTGATCTTGGGGGAATCAAATTGACGCCAGACATCGTTGATCCCGATCATGATCGAAAGCCAGTCCGGCTTTAGATCCAGAACATCTTCCTGCCAGCGTGTCTTCAGATCCCGTACCGTATGCCCGCTATTACCCTTGTTGACCACCCGGATAGCAAGCTCGGGATGACAGGCATCCAGAAAGGACTTGACCATGTTCACGTAGCCATTCCCATAAGGATTGAAAAGACCTTCCCCGGCAGGACGGGCCCTGCTGCAATCAGTAATCGAATCCCCGATCATCACCAGCTTGTCACACTGCTCAAATATCATCATCCGTTCCTTTCTCTAGCCGTTCATAGCCATTTTATGTAGTCATCGTTGCGTTAAATGAAAAATGGCGAGCCCCTAAAGCCCTACGAGTTTTGCTCCAAGTGATTGAGCTTTCTTCACAAGATGGCGCGATAGCTCATGGTCTTTCTTCGTTCCGGGTTTAACGACTTTGCCGACGATCTTGTAGCCGCCATAGTGCATAACTTCCTTCAGTGCGCGGAGCGCACCACGGCTTTCCGACAGGAGAAAGTTGAATGGCCATGGGGTTGTGCAGGCTGTGACTAATACAGCCTGTTTTCCCTTTTGCTGCGGAACAGGAATGCCCCGTGGGCTTTCGTCCATGAATACAGGAACATTACGGTCGAAAAGGAGTTTCAGGGGAGCGCACATGTTGCCCCAATGCACAGGCGTCCCGATAATCAGGGCATCCGTATCTGCGATTTTCTTGCCGACGATATGCGCATCATCCTCCGGCAGTACGCAGGCCTTCTTCGTCCGGCACGCCATGCATGCCGTGCAGTTCTTCATGTTGAGCTTGCACACGTCGATCCAGTCAACCTCGCTCCCGGCGGGTAGCCCCTCTGTAACGTGCCTGAGCAACGTGGTGACCGTTCCGCTCTTGCGCGGGCTGCCGTTGAGTACTAACACTTTCATAGATCCAACTCCTAATGGACTCGTAGTAACGCAGCGCGGCAATAACGGCAAGCGTTATTATTGGAGCATTGTTGCGCACTAGCATCCGTATTTTAATTCATGCCTGACGTCATTCATTCTTCTGCTGGAACAAACTCCATACTCAAACCCTTATCATTCATCCATACCGCTTTGTCATGCCCCATACTGAGGGTGGCTCTCGGCTACCGCCTGTAGGGGCGATTCTGCCAAGGCGTTCTCATAAAGGGATTCCAGTGGGAAACACAAGCATCTGAATGGCCTGTCACCCTTAGGCTTTTGCTACGCTAGATTGTATTAACGCTGTCACTCTGCGATGCTCCACCCCATACTGGTGGGGCTTCGGCCACTGCACGCACATCTTGATTGGTGAGCTTATGCCATCGTGCTTCAATGGTATCGGCGGAAAGATCGCCACCGCACCGACATTCCACATAATAGCCCCCATTCAGAACCTGCGCGAACGCCATGGGATCCTTCAACGGGCGGAAAGCCTCTGATTCCATGTATGGACGCACATCGAACAAGCCGGACCTCCCGTCCTCCGAAACGATATGAAGAATACCGATATCGGCGACTGTGATTTTCGTGATTTTCATTGGTCTAGCCCCCTGGCATTGAAAAACATCCGGATCAGGATCCCGTAAAAAATGGAAATCGTCGGCATCTTGGGTCACCTTTCTGACGGGGCAGGCAATACTGCTCGCGCTTTCATGCTGGCAATGCACTGTTCAGCGTCAAGCCCACCGCCGCCGCGCTGATTTTGCAATCCCCAGGCACATGAAGGCAACGGCCACGTTTCCCCCGTTTCCCCGCGGCGATCACGTCTTTGAGGTTCGCCACAATCGAACCGTATCTTCGAGTCGGGCCGACAGGTCATAAACATCGCCGGTGTTAAGTGCCGCTTCCGTTTTTGCAATCAACCGGATCAGTTCCGGTGTTGTGCGGGCCGCCGCGTCTGCAAGCGATGTCAGCTTCCCTTTTGCGATAGCAGAAGGCTTGTCCGCCGCCCCCGAGTACAGGCCTTCAATATCCCTCAATTTCCCTGCAAAAACAATTCGTTCCATCCCGAAAACCGCACTATAGATATCCGTCTTGGATTGCAGAAGATTCCAAATCCAAACTTCAGGAGAATCGTTGCCAGGCAAATAGACGATATGCCCGACTTGTCCCATTTTGCTGGCCTGAGCTTCCATCTGAACGCCCACAGAGCGCCCGTCGCCATCCAAAACAAAAAGCACATCGTCGAGCTTGCGGAAACGTCCAAACGTCGCCATATGAGCAGGGAACTCGTCCTTGCCGGTATCTCTGCCCACGTCAATATCGTTCTGCAAAAGATCCAGTTTGGGGCCGAGGACATCAAAAATGCCGCGCACAAAGGATTCGGCTTCCTCATCTTCACACAGCACCGTCATAACATCCTGTGCCCGTCCATAAAGCGCTTTCTGAATCAGGTCGCGGTAGGGTTCGCGGCGGACCACATTAGCCTCAGTCCGCTCTAGAAAGACACGGGCCTCGGGCGGTACGCTGTCGAGAACCATCGGGCTGTGTGTCGTAACGACGATCTGCAACCGGTTTCTGAGAGCCAGTCTTTGAAGCTCGAGCATAAGCAATTGCTGGAGGTAAGGGTGCAGACCGGCTTCGATCTCATCAATCAGAACCAATGCGTCTTGCATTTTGGAGATTTCCATGGATAGCCGCAGAATGGATCGTTCACCTGCAGACATGTGAAACTCCGAATACCGGCTGGAGGCCGCGCCACCTTCGTCCAAACGTTCGGCGAAAAGCAGATTTCGAACTCCGGATTTAACTAGACTGAGCTTGGCATAACGGTAACTGAGAATGCGCTGGGCAAATGCAATATTGGAGGCATCCACCGTTTCAGAGGAGTACGGCTTGGCTGCAATCTGCAAGACATTGCGCACTTCGGACGGATTGCTGAGATTCGCCAAGGTCCGCAGGAAAACCGCACGTTCCGGCTGACTTCCCTTCTTTCGTCCGAAAAAGCTACGATTCCACTTTCCCTTGCCACGCGCCCACCTCATTTGAACCCGCTCATTCTGCGCGATGTAGGCAAACGTGATTTCAACTGTCGTCCGCCCGTCCGACACATCGCCAGTTGCGTTTTTTGGACAAAAATCCGGGAAAAGTTTTGTCGGGGTTCGCTCCGCTGTATGGCTGCCAGGGGAGCGATAGGCGCAAGCCAGCGAAAAAAGAACCGTAGATTTTCCGCAACCGTTTGGCCCTGCCAGAACCGTCACCGGGAACGGCAAGGGAACCCTTAAATCGCTGATGCCTCGCAGGCCTTTGATCTGGATTTCTTCAATTGAATTCGGGCGGCTCGGTCTTTGACCGCGCAACTGATCCCAAATCTGTTCTAAATTTTTCCGTACAGCATGCATCACTCACTCCTTGATAACACGGGACTATTACAGAAGATACCGCTTATTTCAATAAACCTTTGTTCCCGTTACTGCTCGTTCACAGCCCTTGCCTTGCCACTATCTTGATTTCTCTCTTCAGTGGCGATCCAGCGGGTAATAGTCTATCGGGTTGATTCGCTTCATGTTTTATTCCGTTCTAGCCTTGGTGAATTGATATTTCTGAAACTTTTTGACGGTATCCAGCGAGCCATCATGGCCTGCACCTTGACGGCTTTGGTTGCGTTTAATTTAAATGTTGAGATCCTCAAGCCCCATCAGGTGTTTTAATTACGCCACAAGTAAGGGTCGAATAATTACTTGCCAAGAACGTCCCCGTTTCCCGCAGTGTTTCGACCATGCCGGACTATAGGGTGTAGAGCGAACGAGGGAAAGCGGAAAAAGAGGGCACAGGCATCTAAATTTCCTGTCTTTAGATGCGTTTGCCCTGGTTTGCTTCAACCCTGGGATTGACTTCCGCCTTGTGTCAGCGTATTTTTCAGGGGTCTGAAAATGTCCCGGTAGCTCAGTTGGACAGAGCAGCGGTTTCCTAAACCGCAGGTCGCAGGTTCGATCCCTGTCCGGGATACCACTGGTTTTAGCTGTTTTCTAAGGGTTTAGGCTTTTTCTGTGGGTTTTCGCTTTTTCGTGTTTTTCGCGTTTTTCGCGTTTTGTTTCTGTATTCACTAAAAAAGCGTTGACTTAATGTTGACTTTTTGAGATCTTTATCTCGGTCATCGACCAGACGAAAGCGGCCACCCATCCCAGAAAGCTCCAGCCGAGCAAAATAGTCAGCGCAAGGATGGCCGAAAAGTTGTGGTGGCCGCGTTTGCCCGCTATGATTGCCGGTAGGATATAGAGCAGGAAGCCGAGGACACTGGCTATTATGATTCCAATGATGACAAGGCCAGATGTAACACCGTCCGCAAGTGAGTTGCCGCCGCTTTGCGTTGCGGCCTGTCTCGGGGCGGTAACGATCCGGCGAGGTGCTGCGGTGCTTTGCGCATTGGCCGGGACGTAAATGGCTGCCTGGCGGGCGGCCTCCTGCACCTGGCGTTGCCGGATTTCTTCGGCATGGCGGGCCGCGTATGCGTTGCGCTCGCTGGCAAGCTGGAGGCTTGCTTGTGTTGCGGCCTGTTGACTAGCAAACACATTGGCGGCTGATTCTGGAGTCAACTGGTTCGCCCGGTATTCTGTGCTG
>CAZOXS010000173.1:0-7235 GCA_964583785.1 uncultured Victivallales bacterium | reverse complement strand
ACGTTGAAATGCACAAACAGCGCTGCACACGGAAACAAATTTCAAATATTTTTGGCTAGGTTTAGGCGATGGGAGCGTATCTACCAAAGCCGTAGACCGCGAACGGGCAGTGGAAAAGAGCAACGGGGAATGAAACATGCGTATTATGCAATGCTGGGATGATGGTGATGTCGACGACATCCGGTTGGTTGAGATCCTGAGAAAGCACGGTGCCCGTGCGACATTCAACATCAATCCGGGCGGGTGGAAGTCAAAACGACGGGAGGCGCACCGCTTCAAGGGCGAGTATCAGGTCTACAGGCTCACGCTCGACGAGATGCCGCAGGTCTATAAAGGCTTCTGTATCGGCGGGCATACGATGACCCATCCGTTGCTGGATGCCATTGATCCGGACTGGGCGCTGGCGGAACTGGTGGCCTGTAAGCAATACATCGGAAAACACTTCGGGCAGAGGGATTGCGGGATGGCGTACCCCTGTGGTGCCTACAACGACGCGGTAAAGGATCTCGTCAGGAAGGCTGGATACCTCTACTCGCGAACCACGAAGTATGTTGATCTCAAGTTGAACCGCGACGATCCCATGGCTCTGCATACCCACTGCCACTTCCTTGCACCCGACTTCTGGGAAAAATTCAACGCGGTCAAGGCGATTGATGGGGACTTCTACTTCTGGGGGCACACGTTCGAATTGATGGGGAATGATGCGCGCTGGCAGGACCTTGATATCATGATCGGGCGACTTTCCGATGATCGCGCCACGGAATGGATCGATGTCAAAGAGCTTTTTTTCTGACGATAAGGTCCTTGTTGCCTCTGTCGCCATCCGCTTAACTCAGGGAAGTGAGCTTTCCGGGACGATTTGAAATGGTACAGCGGATTTGAGGAAACAGTGAATAATGTCGCGTTTGGTAACCTGTTACGTCTATCGCTGCTGGGGACAATAACCATTGGCTCCCTGTTGTCGGTGGCCGCTGAATCGGCACCGCCGAGTGGGAATGGGGACTTTGAGCTTCTTGAACTCAAGCCCCATCCACGTCTCTGGGTGCCGGACGATACGATTCTGAACCTGAAGGATAAGTTGCATACGCCGTATTTGCGTAGTGCGGCGGCGCGGATCCTTGCTGATGCGGATTGGCTTGTTGATCTTGAGCCCATCTCCCAAAAAGAGGTGCGGACCAACCAGCAGGGCACTCGGCTGATTGCCAGCCATTTGAAGTGCCTGACCTCGGCCTACGTCCTGACGCGTGAGCAGAAGTACCGTGCGGCGGCCATGCGACATTTGGCGAATATCCTGACCTGGCGTCACATCAGTTGCGAAGCCAACATCAATACCCCTGTCGAGAGAAAAATGTTTTTCTGCCTGAGTTACGGGGAGCATGCAGCCGATGTCGCGCTCATGTATGATATTTTCCAGCCTGACATCACGCCCGCAGAAATGAAGGTATTCGACGCTGTGCTGGACCGCTTCTACCTGTGGCAAGCACTGCGCGCTTATGAGGATAAACCGTGGTGGGTGAACAAGTCGTGGTCGAACTGGAATGGCGTCTGTGCCGGCGGCATGGGCATGCTGGCGCTCGCCTTCTATGATGATCGCCCCGAGGTACGCAAATTGATCCCGTTTGTGGAAACGTCCCTGGCGCATTATTTTCAGTCTTACATTGATAACGGGGGCGGCAACCACGAGGGTACCGGCTATTGGAATTACGGGATGCATTATGCGGTCCGTTACCTGCTTAGCTATGAACGGGCCACGGGACGGAAGCACCCGGCTTTTGATATTCCGGAACTGGGGAAATCCTTGCATTTCCCGGTTGATTTCTCCGGTATGAACTTCGGTGATAACGATGGTTGGCATCCGGCGGGCTTTTATTTCATGATGGCCGACCGTGTCAATCTGCCCGATGCCGCCATGCGTGCGGCCACCTTCCTGATGCAGGAGGTCCCGCCGGCACCGGCCCCGGCCACACGTCCCCGGTTTTCCCAGACCACCAGTGCCGACATCCTTTATGCTGCCGATTTCATTCCCTCCGATGAGGCGATACAGCAGCTTAAGGCGGAACGGTTGCAGGAGAAACATCCCATGGCCCGTGTTTACGAGGGGTTGGGTTGGGGGATATTGATGGACGATACCGCCTTCCCGACGTTACGCCTTTCCGCGCGGGGAGGGAGCAGCAAGATCACCGGGCATGGTCATATGGACTTGCTCGGTTTCAAGTGTGCCATCAATGGCGAGGTCATGATTGAGGATCAGAAAGGTTGGATGCCGAAAATCGCGTTTACAGGGCGCGGGCATCACCTTTACAGCCGCAGCGCGGCCGCTAAAAGCACGATTTTTGTCGATGGATTAAGCCCGGCGGAAAATATGACTTGCAAGACCACGGAAGTTATCTCGGGCGAGGGGCTTCTGGGTATTCGTATCGATGCAACAGGCATCTACATGCCGATGTGGGGCAGAAGTTTTATCGGTCGTCTCTTTCTGCTTGTTGATCGTGCGTACTGGTTGGTTATCGACGTGGCTCCGGGACGCTCTCTGGAATCGCGCTTCCACACATATGCTGATCTGGAAACTGGCGATAATTGGGCCTTGCTCCGCAAAGGAAATGAAAAACTGATGATGACGTTCGCCTCTCTCGATGGAAGTACCCTGCAGTTGTCTCTAGGCACTCCTGAGAACGCGGTGCCGCAAACAAAAATCATGCGCTGGATTAGTACAGGCCCAACCGCCGGAACCCAGCACGTCACGGCACTGAATCCGGGAGGTGAAAAGTTAGTGTTGAAGGTGTCGCAAGAGGTGGCAGGGTTTGCCATCGAGACGATCGGTAGTCAAGGCACTCGTGTTATTCGACTAACACGCGACTTGAGGCTGATAGACTGACTTCCTTCGCCCCCCCCTATCCCGGCATCCTCAATGATGACTGGAAATGTTTCACGCGCTGATGTCATCGACCGTCCGGTCGTGAATCTCGCCATCCTTGATCTCGAGGACGCGCGTGGCGATCGATCGGATCAGGCGATGGTCATGCGACACGAACACGACCGTGTTCTCGAACTGGTCGAGGGCGTAGTTAAGCGACTCGATCGATTCCAGATCCAAATGGTTGGTCGGCTCATCAAGGATGACCACATTGCCGCCTTCCTGCATCATTTTTGCCAGGATCAGGCGGGCCTTCTCGCCGCCGCTGAGCACACTGAGCGGCTTGAATACATCGTCCTTGCTGAACAGCATCCGGCCCATGAAGGAGCGTAGGTCGGTCTCGCTGATGTCCTTGTCCTCGGCATAGCATTTCAACCAGTCCATAGCTGGCGTCTCCGGTGGCTGCAGGATCTCGCCCGGATCCTGAGGGAACACGCTCAGCTCGACCGTCTCGCCCACGATCACGCTGCCGGTGTCCGGTGCGAGCTGGCCGGCAATGATCTTGAGCAGCGTGGTTTTACCCACTCCGTTCTTGCCAATGATCGCGATACGCTCTTTTTTGCCGACAGTGCAGGAAAAGTCCGCAAACAGGGTTGCGTCGTACGTCTTTGAAATGCCGACGAGCTCGATTACCTTCTCGCCCAGCCGGTTTCTAGGGGCAAACCGCAGGTAGGGGGAGACGCGGGAACTGGGCTTGACCTTCTCGATCTCGATCTTCCCGAGCAGTTTCTGGCGCGAGGTAGCTTGCTTGGCTTTTGAGGCATTCGCACTGAACCGGCTGATGAAGGCTTTCAGATCGTGGATCTGTTTTTCCATCTTCTTGTTGGCCTTCTCGCGCTGCTCGCGGGCCTCGAGGCTGGCGATTGTGAAATCGTCGTAGTTGCCAGTGAACATGCGGATCTCGTGATAGTCGAGGTCGGCAATGCGGGTGCAGACCTGGTTCAGGAAAAAGCGGTCGTGCGAGATGACGATGACGGTACCTTCGTAGCGCTTCAAGAGATCAACCAGCCAATCGATGGAGTCCATGTCCAGATGGTTGGTGGGTTCGTCAAGCAAAAGAACATCCGGATGCGCGAAGAGCACCTGCGCGAGCAGAACCCGCAGCTTGAAGCCTCCTTGGAGGGTGCGCATCTGCTTTGAAAAGACATCATCCGTGAAACCCAGTCCGTTGAGCAGCTTGGCGGCATCCGCCTCCATGGTGTATCCACCCGCTTCGCCAAAGGCCTCCTCCACCTCGCCGCAGCGCTCGTTCTCCGCATCGGTAAGATCTGTCTTGGAGTAAAGATGTTCGCGTTCCTGATGCAGAGCCCAGAGCTTCTGATTGCCCATATAGACGGTATCCAGGATGGCGTCATCATCGAATTCGGCATGATCCTGGCGCAGGTATCCCAGCGTGCACCCCTTGCCGATCGTGACCTCGCCATGGGTGGAAGGGATCAATCCGGCCAGGATCTTGACAAAGGTGGATTTGCCGGAACCGTTGGCTCCGATCAAGCCGTAGCAGTTACCGGGGGTGAAAAGGACGCTGACATCCTCGAAGAGAATGTCTGCACCGAAACGCTTCGTCAGTTTGGAAGTCGAAATCACGCTGTCTCCAATCGAAAAAATGACAAAGCTTTAAATAGTGCCTGAAACACGCCCAAACTGCAAGATTAATGGTTTCGAAAGCGGGGCCGCGAAAAACAAGAGATGGAGATTGTTGTTTTGCGAACACAATGATAGGGTAAAGTCCGTACTCGAAGGAATCGATGTGGATCGGGAAAATGACGGAGGATGAATGATGGCAACCATTATCCGATTTCAACACTTGGGATTACCCTACGTGGAAGCGTTTACTGCGGCGCATCGAGGCGCGGCTACTATGTACGAGCGCGAGGAGAAGTGCCTGCTGGTCCAGTTCCCCGCGGTGCTGGTGGCACCGCGCGCCACGGATTGGCTTGCTGGCAAGCGGACGTATCCAGAGGTTGGTTACTCGGTCCAGTATGGCGGAATGGGGTTTTATGCGGATTTTTCACGCTGGCCGTCGGCCACGGATACCAAGGGCTATTCGCCGGGTGAGCTGGCCCGCTGGGAGACGTTGCGCGGCTATTGGAGGCGTGAGGATTCCATGCACCAGTGTCTGGTGGGCTATGCGCCCGACTATGCGGATTGGCTACAGGGAATCTTTACCGGTGTCGGCTTCTATGATCAGGCGGTATATGCTCTTTACCGGATGGCTGGCTTGCAGTTGGATCTGCGTAAACTGGTGACGCTTGGATTGGGTGGCCTGACGCGGGAGATCGAGGCCTGTCTTGAATGCGCGCGCGATGATGAGGAACTCAATTTTCTTCGCACCTGCCTGCACGCGATTCATGTTTTCCGTCAGTCGATCCAGTATTACCTTGATTCAGCCGGGCAGTTGCCGCCGAGTCCGAAGCGCGATGCTATGATCGCGGCACTTTCGTCTATCAAGGCTTCGCCGCCGGCATCCTTCCAGCAGGCGTTGCAATTGGTCATGCTGAGTTCAACGATGACGGGTACGATAAACTTCGGGCGACTCGATGTGGTGCTGGGGGATTTCCTCTGCCACGATCTGGATGCCGGCCGCTTGAGCTGGGTGCACGCTAAAGAGCTGCTGGCCAACTTCTATGTGCTGATCGAGGAAGAGATCATGCACTGGGACGGCCGGATCATCGTGGGCGGTCGTGGCCGTGAGAACGAACGGGCCGCGGACCGTTTCGCTATGCTCGCCATGGAGGTGACCGACAGTCTCTGCCTGCCCATGCCTCAGTTGAGCCTGCGTTTCCACGACGGACAGAATCCAGCCTTGCTGGACAAGGCGTACGACGTGATCGCGCATGGTAAAACCTTTCCCATGCTTTACAACGATGATGTCAACATCCCGGCCGTCATGGCATCCTTCAATGTCGATGAGACCATGGCCACACAGTACATTCCCTACGGCTGCGGCGAATACATGATCTATCATCAGAGCTGCCATACCCCCAACGGCATCATCAACCTGATGAAATGCCTGGAAGCAGCCCTCAACAACGGGCGATCATTGAGCACGGGAGCAGTCATGGCCCCGGATGTGGGTAATCTTGCTGACTATGGAACCTTCGAGGATCTGTGGTCTGCCTATGACAAGACGGTATCCTTCTTCTGCAAGGCGCTCGGGCATGCCCAGGATATGACCTACAAGGTGATGGGTCAGACCGCTCCATTCGGGTTCGTCAGCCTGCTTTATGAGGATTGCCTTGCCAATGGACGCCCCTTGTTCGGGGGGGGCATCCACCTTCTGGGCGGTACCTGCGAAACCTACGGGAACACCAACTGTGCCGATAGCTTGGTGGCGATCAGGCAGTGTCTCTATGATGCCTGTTCGTGGCAACGGGAGGCTTTGCTGCAGGCCTTGCGTGACAACTGGAAGGGGCATGAGATCATGCAGCGCGATTTTCGGAAAGCACCAAAATATGGCAACGATGACGAGGTCGCGGACGCCATGTTCCTGCGGGTGCACGAGAACATCTGCCGCCGCGTCATGGAAGGCTCGGCAGGAACCGCGCTGGCCCATTTTCTGGTTGTGGTAATCAACAACAAGATCAACACGGTGTGGGGGACTGCCACCTCCGCGTCACCCGATGGTCGCGTCACGGGGGAAGCCCTGGCACCAGGCAACGCCCCGGGCGGGGGCCGTGACGTTTCCGGATTGACGGCGGTGCTGAATTCGCAGGCCAAGCCGGATCCCGCGATTCATGCGGGGGCGGTCCAGAATGTGAAGCTGAATATGGCGTTCCCCTCGCAGCATCCACAGCTTTACCGTCAGGTGTTTGATACCTACTTCAAACAAGGCGGGGCGCAGATCATGGTGACGGTCACGAACCGGGCTGATCTGGAGGCCGCGTTGCGCGAGCCGGCCAAGTATCCACATCTGCTGGTGCGTGTGGGCGGATTCTCGGCACGGTTTGTTGATCTGGATCCTGCCACGCAGACCGAGATCCTCTCGCGGACGGAACACGGGATATGAGCACTGGGGACAGCGCAGGCCTGATCACCGACATCCACCGGTCGTCGGTCGTGGACGGTCCCGGTATCCGCACGACGGTTTTCCTGAAAGGGTGTCCCCTTTCGTGCCCGTGGTGTCATAACCCGGAAACCCAGTTGCCGCACCGCGAGCTTGGCTATAAGCCATCCTTGTGTATAGGGTGTGGCCGGTGTGTCGAGGTGTGTCCGGAGTCTGCCTTGACCTTGTCCGGGAAACTGGCCGTTCCGGATCGCGAGCGCTGCGTAGGCTGCCTGGCTTGCACGACGGTCTGCCCTGTGGATGCCCTATTCATCT
>CAZOXS010000172.1:0-5640 GCA_964583785.1 uncultured Victivallales bacterium | reverse complement strand
TGGTTCTGCCTTGGAAGGCAAGGGCGGGGGGGGAGATGCCAGGCGTTCCGGTAGTTCAGAGCTGAAGAATTATATTTTGCAAAACCCCTTGCTGCGCCCGGCTTCAAGCGGGCGCAGCAAGGGGTTTTGCAAGAGCCTCATAAAACATAGGGTTAGAGGCACTTGCAGACCCCCTCGTGGTGCCCGGCTTCAAGCGGGCACCACGAGGGGGTCTGCAAGTCCCTCATTTGAAGATTGGCGTGACCCCATAGCCCTTTGGCTGAGGCGGAGTGGCCCGCCATTGAAACGGAGCTTGCTTTTTTTCCTGCAGCAAGGCTATGTTTTTGTCTCGCCGTTTATATCGCCATTCGAGCAGCGGGTGCTGCAGGTTGTGGCGGAGCGGGACGGACGGGCCATCCGGCTGACGCACCGCCATTTCGGTGAGCGCTACAAACCCGGCGGCCAGCTCTTCGACTTGTGCGGCGCGGGCCGCCTGCTGGAGCTTTCGGTGGCGGGGGCCACCCCGCAGTTTGCGCGGCTGGACCGGGCCGCGTGTTTGCGGATCAATGCGGTGACGGGGGAGGTTGCGACCAGGCCGTGGTCGCAACAGAGAGGGTAAAAATGGGAAAAAACTCTTTTAATCTCTTGTTACGACCACTGCGTGGTCGTAACCTCTACCGCCGCAGCGGCAAACGTACCCTTGACTTCTCCACCGCCGCCCTCGCCCTGGTGGTGCTCGCGCCGGTGCTGGCGGCGCTGGCGGTGCTGGTGCGCTGGAAACTGGGTTCGCCGGTGCTTTTCCGGCAGCAGCGGCCGGGCCTCCATGAAAAGCGCTTCTGGCTGGTGAAGTTCCGCACGATGACGGACGTACGCGATGCCGACGGGCAACTCCTGCCGGATGCCGAACGGCTGCCGCCGTTCGGGCGATTCCTGCGCGCGACCAGCCTCGACGAGCTGCCGGAATTGTGGAATGTGCTTAAAGGCGAAATGAGCCTGGTCGGCCCACGCCCCCTGCTGATGGCGTATCTACCGCTTTATTCGCCCGAACAGGCGCGGCGCCACGACGTTCGACCCGGCATTACCGGCTGGGCTCAAGTGAATGGGCGCAATGCGCTGAGCTGGCCGCAGAAATTCAAGCTCGACGTGGCCTATGTAGATAGTATTAGCTTCTGGCTGGATCTGAAGACGCTGTGGCTGACGGTATGGCAGGTGGTGCGACGGCAGGGGATCACGGCAGCAGGGGAAGCGACGACGCCAAGGTTCACGGGGGAGATTGAGTAGACGGTAGACACCAGACTGAATACTTATACCTATGCTCGGCGGTAGAATGAGCCACACAGAAAACACAGAATGGGCAGGTAGGAATCTAACCGCCAACGGCGATTGGAGGTATTGAGGATGACAAAAAGATTCGACGATTGGCAAGCACCCGTGATCGAGCACAACAAACCCACGATCTATAACTGGCTTGTGCAATATCCGGAAGGGCTCACGCTCGGGGAACACACCGATATCGGCGCGTTTACATACATCAATGCCAGGCATGGCATCACAATCGAGCCGGACGTTCAGATCGGCTCGCATTGCTCGATCTATTCCGTTTCGACGATCGATGACAAAGCCGCACCAGTCGTGCTCAAGCGCAATTGCCGGATCGGGACGCATTCGACGGTGATGCCGGGGGTGACGATCGGGGAGAATGCCGTGGTGGGGGCGCATAGTTTCGTGAACAAGGATATCCCCGCCAATGCGGTGGCGTATGGGGTGCCGGCGCGGGTAGTGAAACCAAGTGCATGATGGGTGATTAGGGGGAGACATGCTGAATACATTCTTTTCACCGTGGCCGTCGTTTTCGGCGGAGGAAGCCGAGGCAGTCAAGCAGGTTTTGCTTTCGAACCGGGTCAACTACTGGACCGGACAGGAATGCCGGGAATTTGAATGCGAATTCGCGGGCTGGTGCGGCTCTGACTATGCGGTGGCCCTTGGCAACGGCACGCAGGCGCTGGAACTGGCACTGCACGCATTGGGCGTTGGCCCCGGCGATGAGGTGATCACGACGCCGCGCACGTTTATCGCCTCGGCCTCGTCGATTGTGATGGTCGGGGCCAAAGCGGTTTTTGCCGATGTGGATCTGAACAGTGGCAACATTACCGCCGAATCGATCACGGCGGTGTTGACGGCAAGGACCAAGGCGGTGATCGTGGTGCACCTGGCGGGTTTCCCGGCCGATATGGATCCGATCATGCAGCTTGCAGACGAACACGGTTTCAAGGTGATCGAGGATTGCGCCCAGGCCCACGGGGCACGCTACAAGGGGCATTCGGTCGGGACGATCGGCCATATCGGGGCGTGGTCGTTCTGCCAGGACAAGATCATGACCACGGGCGGCGAAGGCGGCATGGTAACGACCAATGATAAGGATTTGTGGTCGCGCATGTGGAGCTTCAAGGATCATGGCAAGAGTTACGCGGCCGTTTATGATCGCGCACACGCGCCGGGGTTTCGCTGGCTGCATGAGTCGTTCGGCACGAATGCGCGCATGCTGGAGATGCAGGCGGTGATCGGCCGGTTGCAACTGAAGCGGATGACGGAATGGACGGCGGCACGGCACCATAACGCGGCCGCGATTGATGCGATGGCGAAACGGTTTGCGGCCGTTCGCACGGTGGCCGTGCCCGACGATTGCCTCCATGCCTGCTACAAGCATTACCTGTACGTGCAGCCCGACAAACTAGGCGCGGGCTGGAGCCGGGACCGGATTCTTGAGGCCATTACGGAAAACGGCGTCCCCTGCTATCAGGGGAGTTGTTCCGAGGTTTATCTGGAGAAAGCCTTTGACGCGGACGAGTTGAGACCGGCCACGCGGCTGCCGAATGCCCGGCAGTTGGGCGAAACGAGCCTGATGTTCCTGGTGCACCCAACGCTTACCGAGACTGAGATCCAAAAAACGGGTGAGGTATTGGCAGCCGTGCTGGGTGTTGCGACCGCGCCGTGGTCGCAACAGAGAGGGTAAAAATACCCTGCTGAACGGCAACGGACGTGTGCGCCGTTTTTGTTTTGGGGCTGGACGCTGGGCGAGGGCTTCGGTATGGTTGGCGACCATGAAGTCTGAATACCGAATCGGGCGCGTTTGGGGCATTCCCATCAACCTGCATATCTCGCTGTTCCTGTTGATGGCCTATCTGGCCTTGCAGGGGGCGTTGAATGGCGGGTGGAAGTGGTTTATCTTTGTGATCGCCTTTGAGGTGCTGCTTTTCACAAGCATCGCGCTGCACGAGCTGGGGCATTCGTTTGTGGCGATCCGCAAGGGTTGCCGGGTGCGCGAGATCACGCTGATGTTCATCGGCGGGGCGGCCCAGATGGAACAGATCCCGCGCCGGCCGCGCGACGAGCTGCAGATGGCGATCGCGGGGCCGGCCGTCAGTGTGCTGATCGGCGCGCTATTGATCACCGGTTCGCTGGCGATGCTACCGGCTGAACGCGGTTCGCTATCCGAATGGATCGTCTATCTGCTTGAGCGCGGCACCCTCTCAGAATGGGTCGCCAGCCTGCTGAACTTTATCGGCGTCGCCAACATAACCTTGGCGGGGTTCAACCTGCTGCCGGCCTTCCCGATGGATGGCGGACGTGTCTTCCGGGCGATGCTGACTCCGAAGCTGGGGCGGCTTAATGCCACCCGCGTGGCCGCGCTGGCGGGAAAGGCCGTGGCCGCGCTGTTTGTTGTTGTCGGCATTTTCGGCTTGCCGGGGGTAGCGTTCCTGAAGGGCGGCAGTTTCGGGCTGCTGCTGATCGCCGGCTTTGTGTTCTTTGTCGGTGAACGCGAGTACCGCCAGGTGCAGGTGGAGGAATTGATGCGCAGCCGCGGCTTCGGCGATGGTGCCCCACCCCCGCCGCCGCCATTCGATCCGGGCGTGCCGCCGCTGGATGACCACACCGTGTTGATCAGCCCCCCACCCTACGCCAAGGGACCGGCTCAGAAAGCCGAGATCCAGCGCGCCAAGCCAAGGAATCCGTTTTTTGGGTAAAACAGAAATTGGGAAAGCAGAAATATTCAGCCGATGTCGCCGAAGCGGCGTTGGCGTTGGCTGTAGGCCTGTAGGGCTTCGGCGAATTGGGGTTCGCGGAAATCCGGCCAGAGGACGGGGGTGACGTAGAGTTCGGCGTAGGATAGCTGCCAGAGCATGAAGTTGCTCAGGCGCATCTCGCCACTGGTGCGGATCATCAGGTCGGGATCCGGTAAATCCGGCAGGTACAGGTGAGCACCCACCAGCGCCTCGTCAATCGCGGAAACCTTCAGCTTGCCGGCTTTCACCTTGCTGGCGATCGCGCTCGCCGCGGCCGCGATCTCGGTGCGGCCGCCATAGCTGAGCGCCAGGATCAACTGGCCCTCCGTATAGTCGGCCGTGGCCGTCATCACGCGTTTCAGCCCGCGCTGCACCAGAATGGGCAGATCCTCCAGCCGTCCCATCACCCGCAAGCGAACCTTATGCTTGTGCAGCAGCGGCTCCTCGTTCTTGAGGAACCGGCGCAGCAGCCGCATCAGGCCCTGCACCTCTGCCGCCGGACGCACCCAGTTCTCCACGCTGAAGGCGTACAGCGTGAGGTATTCCACCCCGTGATCGCGACAGGCCTGGATCACCGCACGCACCGACTCCGCTCCCTCCTCGTGCCCCTTGAGTCGCGGCAATCCGTGCTGCTTCGCCCAGCGCCCGTTGCCATCCATGATGACGGCCACGTGGCGCGGGATGGCGGGGGCTGGGGTTGTTTGATTCTTTGTACTCATACCTTTAACGTTGCCATTTTGACACAGTTCTCAACCAATAGATTAGGGCGAAAGATTAGGGCGAAAGATAAAGGTTGCCTATGCTCCGCCCCTAATCTTTTGCCTTAATCTTTCGCCTTAATCTATCTCGCACCTACAGCGCGATGCGCATCGTGCTTTCGCGCTTGGGTCCAACCGAGAGGATACCGAGTTTGACGCCGGTGATCTTGCACAGGTATTCGACATATTCGCGCGCGGCCTTGGGCAGGTCTTCGTAGCGGGTGATTTCGCTGGTGTTGCAGTTCCAGCCGGGCATTTCCTCGTAGACCGGCTTGCACTTGGCCAGGATGCGCGTGCTGGCCGGCACGCTGGTGTAGCGTTTGCCCTCGTACTCGTAGGCCGTGCAGATGCGGATCGTCTTGAAGCCGTCCAGCACGTCGAGTTTGGTCATCGCCCAGTAATCCACCCCGTTGATCTGCGCCGAGTAGCGTCCGACCACGGCATCGAACCAGCCGCAGCGCCGCGGACGGCCGGTCGTTGCGCCGAACTCGCCGCCAACCGTGCGCATGGTCTCGCCATCCACGTCAAAGAGCTCCGTCGGGAAGGGTCCCTCGCCGACGCGAGTGGTATAGGCCTTGATCACACCGACGACGCGGTCGATCCGGTGCGGGGCCACGCCCGTTCCCGTGGCCGCGCCACCGGCGGTCGTGTTCGACGAGGTCACAAACGGGTAGGTGCCGAAATCGATATCCAGCATCGTGCCCTGCGCCCCCTCGAAGAGCACTCGCTCCCCGCGGTCCAGGTGCTGATTCACCAGAGCGGAAGTATCGGTGATCTGGGACCGGAGGGCCTGGTACGCCTGGCGCTGCAGTTCGATCTCGGCATCCCAATCGAGCTCA
>CAZOXS010000171.1:0-7177 GCA_964583785.1 uncultured Victivallales bacterium | reverse complement strand
TCCGATGCGCTGGCGGCTGTGGCGCGACTGCCGGTCACGGATGATGTCAAGGCTTTCTATCCGCACGAGGCGCTGGAATTTGGGCGAGGCTACATTATTCCGAAACCGTTTGACCGGCGGCTGTTTGTCGAGGTTTCCGCCGCCGTGGCCGAGGCCGCCGTGGCCAGCGGGGTCGCCGCGCCGTGGACCGATGCAGCCGCCTTGCGGCAGGCGCTGGTCGCGCACAATGCACGCCGGTGATTCTGGAGGGACGGGTTCCACCCCGTCCGCGGTGTTGTAAGTGTAATGTGTGACTATGGACGTGTGAGGAAGGCAGGAACGCGAATGAAGACAGCGATTATGACAGGGATGGGAATTCTGACCATCTGTCTGGCCGTACAGGCGGCGGACGAGGGCACCGGCGAGCCCAGGAACGAGGCGGTCCGCGTGGATGGTGTGGCCGCCTACGTCAATGCCCATGTGATTACCTATAGCGATGTGCTCGGAGCCTCCCGCGCGTTGCAGCAGCGCGTGGCGCAGCGGCAGGGTGGGGAGGATGTCAACGTGCTTTACCGGCAGACGCTGGAGGAACTAATCAACCGGAAGTTGATGCTCGACGCCTATGCCGATCAGAAGCTGATCCGGATACCGGACGAGATGATTGAGGAGCGGGTGCAGAGTGTGATTCGCGAGATGTTCCAGAATGATCGCATGGCCTTCATCGGGGCGTTGGCGGCCGAGGGGCAGAGCGAAGCGGCCTGGCGCGAGCAGATCCGCGAGCAGATCGTGGTGGGCGCGATGCGGAACCTTCGTGTGGACAGCCAGGTGCGGGTCTCGCCGTTGAACGTTCGCGAGCGGTACGATCGGACGACCGGCCAGCAGGAAATCCCGTCGGCGGTGACGTTCGGCATGATCGTGATCGGTATCGGGCAGGATCAGACGGCGCGTGCCGCGCAGCGGGAGAAGCTGGCGGCCGCCCAGTCGGCATTGGCCGATGGCGTCGATTTCGCCGAGGTCGCCAGGCGCTACTCGGAGGACTCGCTGGCGGCCGGCGGTGGCGTACGCGATTGGGTCGAACCCGATATGCTGCGGACCGAGCTGCGTGATCTGGTAATGCAGGGCGAGATCGGCGTGGTAAAAGGACCTGTCGAGATCGGACCCCACTACGCCCTCGTGAAGGTGCAAGGGCGCCGCGAGGCCGGTCGTCGTTCCTTTGATGACGCCTATGCGGACATCGAGCGCGAATTGCGCAAGGAGATGGAGCAGCGACTGTATGCGGACTGGGTTGCCCAGTTGCGGCGGGATGCGTTTGTCCGGGTCCTGGATGAGAAACCGTTCTGATGGCGACTGGTATGGGCAATGGCGAACGCATTCAGCTTACGCGGCTCTCGGAAGTCCGGGCATTGGCCGATCGTTGCGGCTTCCACCCCAGTCGCGCACTGGGACAGAACTTCCTGGTCGATGGCAACATCCTGGATATCCTGATCGAGGCGGCGGGAATCCGGGCCGGGGACCGCGTGCTCGAGGTCGGTCCGGGCATGGGGGTGGTGACGGCGGCGCTGCTGTCGCGCGGGGCGCATGTCACGGCCATCGAGAAGGATCACCGCTTGTTCGCGCTGCTGCGTGAGATCTTTGGTGGCGAGCCGAATCTCGACCTGGTCGAGGGCGATGCGCTGGACCTGGCCGTGCCGCTGGTGCGGAAAAAGGCGATCGGCAGTCTGGTTTCGAATCTGCCCTACAATCCGGGAAGCCGTATCATGCTCGACCTGATGTGCGCGGAGGTTCCGCCGCAGGCGATGACTGTGACGGTTCAACTCGAGGTGGCCGAGCGGCTGACCGCCGCCCCAAGCACCAAGGCCTACGGGCTGCTGGGGCTCTGGAGCCAGTTGCATGGCGAGGTCCGGCTCGTGAAAATCGTCAGCCCGACTTGCTTCTGGCCGCGGCCGGCGATTCGTTCGGCGATCGTTACGATGCGCCGTCGGTCACAGCCTCTGCTTGAAGCCGCTGCGCTGCCGCGTTTCTACGCGCTGACGCGTTATGCCTTCCAGCACCGGCGCAAGCAACTGGTTTCGCTGTTGACGAAAGCCCCGGTCTCGCTCAATCTGGATGCCGATGACTGTCGGGCGAGGCTGGCGGCAGTCGGGCTGGGCGACGACGTGCGGCCCGAGAATTTGCCGGTCGAGGCTTGGTGCGCATTGGCACGGTAATGTTTGTAGCCACGGCCGCGCAGGCCGCGGATGTGTAGGGAATCGTGGACGGGAGAAAGAATGGCGGAAGACACATTGACACCGATGATGCGCCAGTACCGGCAGATCAAGAGCGAGCTGCCCGAGGAGGTCGTCCTGTTCTTCCGGATGGGCGACTTCTACGAGATGTTCTTCGACGATGCGCGGCGGGCCGCCCCGATCCTGGACATCGCGTTGACGCGGCGCAACGGGGTGCCGATGTGCGGGGTGCCGTATCATGCGCTGGAAGGGTATCTGGCCCGCATGATGCGTGCCGGCATGAAGGTGGCGATCGGGGAGCAGATGGAGGACCCCGCCCTGGCCAAGGGACTGGTGCGGCGGGAAGTGACCCGCGTGGTCACGCCCGGCACCGTTACGGAAGGCAACCTGCTGGATGCCTCGCAGTTCAATTACCTGGCTGGGGTCTGCCGCGTCGGCAATGCCTACGGGCTTGCCATGATCGATCTTTCCACCGGCACCTTCTGGGGGGAGCAGTTGGCGGACGTGGCGGCGGTCGGCGACGAGCTGCGGCGGTACGCGCCCGGCGAGTGCGTCATCCCCGAGTCCGTGGCGGCGGGCGATGCACTCGATAGCCTGCTCAAGGCGCTTCCCGGGCTGCCGGTCACACGCTGCGAGGACTGGACCTTCGGCTACGAGGCGGCGCATGACCTGATGACACGGCACTTCGATGTGCATTCCCTGCTCGGTTTCGGCTGTGAAGGGGTGCCCGGAGTGGTCTGTAGCGCCGGGGCGCTGCTGCATTACGTGCGCGTGGAACTGCGGCGCGAAACCGCCCATGTCCGCAGCTTCCAGACGCGGACGACCTCGTCGTTCATGATCCTCGACGAATCCACCTGCGCCAATCTGGATCTGATCCCGATCAAGGGCCGCACCGGTGGACGCACGCTCCTCGACGTGCTTGACACCACCAGAACCCCGATGGGAGCGCGCGCCTTGCGCGACTGGATCTTGCGCCCGCTGGCGGAAGGCGAGGCGATCCGCGCACGTCTGGATGCGGTCGAGTCCCTGGTGCGCGAGCGCGCCTTGCTGCACGATATGCGCGGGGCGTTCGAGCCCGTGCGCGACCTAGCCCGCCTGATCGCCCGCATCGGGACTGGCAGCGGCAATGCACGCGACGTGCTCGCGATTGGCCAGTCGCTGGAGGCCCTGCCGGAAATACGCGCCTTGATCGGAGGGCATCCCTGTGCGTTGCTGGCCGGGCTGGCGACGGAAATCCAGCCGCAGTCCGCATTGGTCGAGCAGATCGGCGCAGCCATCCATCCCGAACCGCCGTTGACCATCAAGGAGGGAGGCATCATCCGCGACGGTTACCGCGAGGCGCTTGACGAGCTGCGTCAGGCGGCCACCAGCGGTCGCAACTGGCTGGCTGAGTATCAGACCGCCGAACAGGAGCGGACCGGTATCAGGACGCTCAAGGTGCGGCACAATAAGGTTTTCGGCTACTACATCGAGATTTCCAAAGCGCAGCTTGCCAATGTGCCGGCCGACTACACGCGCAAGCAGACGCTGGTGAACGCCGAACGGTTCGTGACTCCGGAACTGAAAGAATACGAGAGCAAAATCGTCGGTGCGCAGGACCGCGCCGTGGCGCTGGAGTACGAGCTGTTCTGCGAGGTGCGTGACGCGGTGGTCGCCGAGACCGCCGCCATCCAGCGTGCCAGCGAGGCCCTGGCCTCGCTGGATGTCCTGGCCACGCTGGCGGAACGGGCCTTGGCGCTGCGTTACGTGCGGCCCGAGATCAACGACAGCGACCGTCTGGTGATCAAGGACGGGCGCCACCCGGTGATCGAGCAGATGCCCGATGCCGAGCGATTCGTGCCGAACGACACCGTGCTCGATTGCAGCCGGCACCAGCTCCTGATCATCACCGGCCCCGACATGGCCGGCAAGTCGACTTATATCCGCCAGGTGGCCATGCTGACTGTGATGGCGCAGATGGGTTCGTTTGTTCCGGCCGAATCCGCCGAGATCGGACTGGTCGACCGCGTGTTCACGCGTGTCGGCGCCAGCGACGACCTGGCGCGCGGGCGCAGTACCTTCATGGTGGAAATGCAGGAGGCAGCCAACATCCTGAACAATGCCACCCCGCGGAGCCTGATCGTGCTGGACGAGATCGGCCGCGGCACGAGTACATTCGACGGCATCAGCATCGCCTGGGCGGTGGCCGAGCACCTGCACAATACCGCCGAGGTGAAGGCCAGGACCCTGTTTGCCACGCATTATCACGAACTGACCGATTTGGCGCTGACCATGGATGGCGTGAACAACTACAATATCCTGGTGCGGGAGAAGGACGACACCATCGTCTTCCTGCGCAAGATCGTGCCGGGCGGGGCCGACAAGAGCTATGGCATCCAGGTGGCCCGCCTGGCGGGTATGCCCCAGGGGGTGATTTCGCGCGCGCGCGAAATCCTGGCCAACCTCGAGGAGGGCGAGCTGGCCGACTCGGGCCAGCCCAAGATCGCCCGCCGCCGCCGCAGTGGTCGCCTGCCTGTGGCCGAAGCCGCGCAGCTCGACCTGTTCGGATAAATGCAGTGAACGTTTTCCTGTGCAAAAAGAAACAAGACCCTAAGTCTGAAACCCGAAATTGATCTTCGGGCATGGTTGCATCCGGCAAACCAAGCTGTTATAGTGACGTGCGTTCAGATCGTTCAGACTCTCACGTCACCTCGGCCCAAAACAGGAATCAGCATTATGGCAGACTGGCAGAATACACTCGACAGCTTCTTTACCGAAACGGAAAAGGCAGACAACGAACCGAAGCTTTCCCCCTTTGAAAAATTCATCGCCGAAGCCGCCGTGCCCGCCTTTGAGGAGATTCGGCCGGCTCTGGAAAAACACGGGCGGCGGGTGGTTGTCCGCAGCTCTGCCAGCAGCGCGGTGATCACGGTGTTCGACGGCACAACCGAGGAGATCATGTACCGCCTCCAGGAACGGACGCTGCCCGACCGCCGCCTTCCCTACGCACAGGTGCGGATGCGCGAACGCGGGGGACTGCGCCTGGTCACGGTAGAGGCCATGCTGAGACCCGGCAACAGCGACTACCACATCGAGGATCTGACCCGTCAGGATGTCATCAACAGTGTGCTACAGCATTACATGTCCCGCGTGAAACTTAACCGCTGAAATCGCCAGTCCGGACTTGCGCCTGCTCGATATCGAGTATTTGCACGCGCGTGCCCTCGCCTCCGTCGGCTTGATTATAGTAGTTTGCATAAGGAATCGTGCGATACTCGCTGACATGTGCGAGTTTCCTGAGAATGACCGAAATCGAATTGACCGCATCAAAACAGGCTTTTAGCTCAGTACCTTCCGCGTCCGCCGCATGCGTGTCGCGCATCCGGGTGAGGTAGAGCGACAATACCGTTATCGGCTGCCCGATATGGTGACAGGCCGCCCCGAGGCTTTCCAGCATCACCCGTTGCCGCTCGGCCGCCACAATCTCGCCGGACTGTTTCTTGATCGTCTCCAGCATCCGCTGCGATCGGGCCAGCTCCTGGTCCAGACTCGCAATATGCTTATGGAGGCCACCGATAACCTTGTTCAGAAAGAACTCGATATCACTGAAATCCTGCTCGACCGGCAACAGTTCCGCGCGCTCGGGCAGATCCTCCGAGGCAATCCGCGACAGATAATCGCGGACCCGCTTGAGGTTGGCGGGGTAAACGCGCAACATCAGATACCCGGCCGCACCCGCGACACCTCCCGCCCCGGCCACACCGGCTCGCAGCCATATCGAATCCGGCAGCAAGTCGGTAAAGAGCGACATCATGATGACACACAGGCTGAGCAGCGGGATGATCGTTGTCAACGCCAGCGCAGCCTCGAAATACGCACGCGAACGCTGCGATCTGAGTGAGAGCGTCTTCAGCGCTTTTTCAACTCGGCTTGCGTCTGGCATGGTCTGCCCCCCCCCCCCGGAGAGCTACTTGATCGTCTTGCGCGTCAGCTTGACCAGGGTCTTCCACATGTCCGCCCCATCCTTGCAATCAAGCAAGGCTTTGCGTGCCTCGTCCATCATGAAGGTCTCCGTGAGCCCCGCCAGCAGCTTCAGATAGAATGAACTCGCCGCCGTCGGGATCACCATGAAGAAGAACAGACGGGACAAGGCCCCCTTGGCACCATCGAAATGGATGCCCTTCGGACACATGCCGACCGCCAGTGTCAGCGCCCCACCCTCCACGCCACGCACATGCGGGAATGCCAGCCCATGATCGACCGCCGTTGAGAAGAGTGCTTCACGGCTAAGCGCACTTTCCGCCAGCGCCTCGCCATTGTCGACAAATCCTTCCGTAGCCAGATGCATGGCCATTTCCCGGATGACGCTCTCGCAATCCTTGCCTTTGAGCGACGGCATCATCAGCGACTCGGCAGAGAAACGCGCAATCCCCGGCTTCTGCACCTCGAAACGTCCCGGTCGCCGACGCGTGTTGCGCGCCGCACTGGCAGGCATGTAAAGGTAACGCGCACAGTTGGGGCAAGCGTGCACCTCCTTGGCCATGCGCACCTGCTGCACCAGGCTGATCGGCAATTGCATGCGGCAGGCGGCACACAGTCCGTCCACCACCGCCACAATGACATTGCGGTCCTTGGCGGCCAGCTTACCGAACATGACCGCCACCGGGCCAGGTAATTGCGCGCCCATCGTCTTGATCGCCTCATCAAGTTGCGCAAGATGCCCGCCCCCCCCGGCCACCTGCTGCTCTTCCCGGACCAGCGTTAATTCCTGCAACTGCAATAAGTGATTGGCAACTGGATGCATGATGGTAACTCCTTTGGCACGCCACCGCTAAAGTGGATTTCCGATTTTATCAATATGACACAAGCGTAATTTCCACCTGCTTGCCGATTATGTCAATCACCAAAAAATCAACGCCCGGCAAAACCGTCTCGACAACAGGGCCTTTGCAGCCTAGCCTTTCGAACCATTATGAACACAAACCAGAAGATCA
>CAZOXS010000170.1:0-5276 GCA_964583785.1 uncultured Victivallales bacterium | reverse complement strand
GACGGCAAATGGAGAAAGCGCGACTCTCCAAGGCGTCGAACTGCTTTGGGATTACGGCTTGCCGATTCCGGTCGGGCAGCGGCTGGCGCTTGTCGGCAGTATCAGTCTAGTGGACTCGGCGGCGAGAATCCCGCAGTCCGACGGCAGTATTCTCGAAGAGCCAATCGGCCGTGCAAACCGCCTGTATGGTCATGCCGGTGTCCGTTTCGAACGGGATCGGAACTGGTGGACGCGGCTTCAGATGCGTTTTCATGATGCCTACGATGAGGACGATGTCACAACCGCAGACAGCAGCGATGTCCGTCTAACCATTCCCGGTGACGACGATGGGTCCGTGCCGGGCTACGCGGTTGTTGATCTTTCGGGCGGTTGGATCAGCGAAAACGGTGAGCGCTGGGTGACGCTGTCGCTGGAGAATCTCGCGGACAAGACCTACCGCGAGCTAGGCAGCGGCGCGGATGCGCCCGGCTTCAACGTTGCCCTGGCCGGCGGCACCCGTTTCTGAAACCAACAAAAAAGCCGCCGGGAGTTGAACTCCCGACGGCTTCCGTGCTCTGCGGTTCCGGTTAGAACTTGCAGGCGAGGTCGATCTTGAAGGTCTCGATATCCTTGCCGTCGTCGACGCCCTTCTGGCCCATCGCGTACTGCGCCTTGATATCGAAGTTCTTGTTGATCGCGTACTTCACGTACGGGATGTGACCCTTGATGTCCACACCGCCGTTGCCGAAGTCCGTGCTCTCGGCCAGACCGCTGAACGTGGCGTCCTTCTCCACGTAACGGTACTGGTAACCGGCGGAGAAGCCGGCCGGCAGCTTGACCGACGCATAGCCCAGATAGGCTGTGTCGTCGTCATCGGCGTCGGTGTTCACGAGATACTGTGCCCCTATCTTGATCTTATTGACTCCCACTTCCGCGAACCCTTCCACCAGCAGGAACTCGTTGGCGATGACGTCCATCTCGTCTTCGCCTTCGCCGATGGTCATCGTGCTGTTTTTGTTGTCGCCGAGCGGCTCGAAGCCCTTCATGTTGTCATAGGAGTAGACCGTGCCGCCGACCATGACATAGGTCTTTCCACCGAACTTGGCCGCGATCTGTCCCGTGTACAGCGTGGTCTCCTCGTCAGCCTTGCGTTCCTGCAGAACAAAGGCACCGGCGTGAGCCATCAGGGTTACCCCTTCCATGCCGATATTCGCGTTGGCCGCGATACCTTCCGGATTGGCGTCGCCACTCATGACCAGGTCGTTGGCCACAACCCAGGGCTGCCCCATCTTGCCGAATTTCAGGGACAGCGGATCAACCGGTGTCCAGGTGAAGTTGGCGCGGTCGATTGCGACGTTCGCGTCGTCATACGGATCACCGATACCACCCATCGTAATATTGTCCGAGATCGGGTCACCGGCGTTGGTCACCAGGCGGATTTCGGCCTTGACTTGGTCGTTGACCTTGGCGTTGGCCTTCACCCGGCCACGGAAGCGCCAGCGTTCCCGGTTTTCCTTGCCATCTTCTGTCGTGTCCTGATAGCGGAAACGGACGTCGCCGCCAACCTTGATCGAGTCCGCCCAGGACACCTTCTCCGCTGTCTTCTCCTGTGCGGTGGCGGTTCCGGCCAGGCCGGCTGCCATCACGCCCGTCATGATTCCTGTCATCACTAACTGCTTCATTCTACTTTCCTTCTGTTTGCGCCGTGCGACTATCGAACGGCATGTTCACTCTGCATGATTGAAAACATTTGCACCTATACACCGGATGGTTGCGGATCGCGCCCGCTCCGGCTAACGTCAGTTGTCTACGCTATGCTCTGCCCTCCTTCCGCATGTGTATATCGGCAATGAATCCAAAAATCAAAGGTGCGCTTGCGGTTCCTTATACCCCTACGCCAAAACACGTCTAGCACGGATGCAAGCTCGCAGCCCTCTCGAAAACAAGACAAACTTAACCGCAGCGTCGTTTGCATACCATTGGAACCGTGTTATTTTTGTGTTAGCGTTGATTTGCGCGAGGCGGCAGGCTTGCCTCCTTCTTTTCGTCTGCTACACTGTCTGTCACATTCGCAAATATAAAAGGGGGTTGCTGTGATATTCTCATCGTTATTGACGGCATTCATTGTGATGCCGATTCTGGAACTCTGGCTGCTGGTGAAGCTGGGCGGGCATTACGGCGTCGTCCCCACGTTGCTGCTGGTTGTGGTGACGGGGATTCTCGGTGCCTGGATGGCGCGGACGCAGGGGCTGATGATTCTGTTGTCGATCCAGCGCGAAATGACTGAAGGCCGTATGCCAGCCCCGCAGATGATCGACGGGGTGATGATCCTGGTGGCTGGGATCCTGCTGCTCACGCCGGGATTGATCACCGATGCGGCCGGTTTCCTGCTCCTGGTCCCGCCGGTGCGCGTCATCATACGGGGCTGGCTGCGACGCAAGCTCGAGCGGAAGTTGCGCGAGGGCACCGTGACGTTCTCCCTTCGGCAGTGGTAGGTCAGGCCAGTTTAACATCGTCCAGCAGATCATCGATCAGGCTGCTGGTTTCCCCATGCAAGACTTTGAGCAGTTCGCGCCGGGCATCGGCGCGGGCGATGCCTTTGGTGGATAGCGTGTCCATCAGCGCGTCAAAACGCTGGCGGCGAACCTGGCCGCTGTCGGTGTTGTTACGGCGATCCTGGAAGTCGGCCATCAGGGTGGTGCCGCACGTGCAATTGCGAAAGAGGCCGACGGACGTCTCGGTCGGGCCGCCTTCCAGGCTGAAAAGGCCGCTGCGATCCTCCAGCGTGATATCCTTGACCGGTATCGTCTCGGTCAGGAATGCCTCTTTCGTCTCGAATATCTTGCCGCACTTGGTGCAGGTCTTCGGGAAGGAGGTATCGACCAGTTCCTGCAAGTCGTGATAGAAGACCTTCACCCAGTCATGCGTTTTACCAAGTTGATCAGTCATTAGGTAAAAAAGTATAGAAAGCCGTGCTGATGTTTACAAGGTTATTGTTTTCGCGGGCTCGGGCAAGGGACACGCCGCTGTCCTGCCCCTGATTAGGGAGTGTCGAGGGAATCGAGGCAATCGAATGAAGAGACGCGCACCCATTCGCGATTTTACCATTCCACAGGATGTTGTTGAGTCTTCCGTCTTCCGTCTGTAGTCTACAGTCTGTTGTCTGAACGAACGGAGAATACCATCATGAGCATTAACGAACTGGCAGGCAAACCGGCGACGCCGACGGTACGGACAAACATCGCAAGGCTGATGGCGGCCTATTACACGGGGGCTCCAGAGCCGGATGGCGCCTGGCGGCGGGTGAGCTTCGGCACGTCCGGGCACCGGGGAACGGCCGTCAATGGTTCGTTCCAGGAGGAGCATCTGCTGGCGATGTCGCAGGCGGTGGCCGAGATGCGCCGCGACTGCGGTGTGGACGGTCCACTGTTTGTCGGGATGGACACCCACGCGCTTTCCGAGGCGGCCTGGATTACCGCGGTCGAGGTGCTGGCGGCCAACGGCGTGGAGATCCGTTACCAGGCCGGGCGTGGCTACACGCCGACACCGGCGGTCTCGCACGCGATCATTGCCTACAACGCCGGACGCGAGACGGGACTGGCCGACGGGGTGATCATCACGCCCTCGCACAATCCGCCCGCTGATGGGGGCTTCAAGTACAACCCGCCCTCGGGCGGCCCGGCGGACAAGGATGTGACCGGCGTGATCGAGCGGCGGGCGAACGCGATCATGGAAGCGGACCTCAGGGACGTCAAGCGCCTGCCGCTGGCCAAGGCGCTGGCGCTGCCGTCGGTACAGGCGTTTGATTTCGTGCAGCCCTATGTCGCGGCGCTGGGCGAGGCGATCGATATGGAGGCCATTCGCGGGGCAGGCCTGCACATCGGCGTGGATCCGATGGGCGGCGCGGGGATCGGCTACTGGGAACCGATCGCGGAGCGCTATGGCCTGGACATGGAGATCGTCAACCGCGATGTCGATCCGGCGTTCATGTTCATGTGCGTCGACTGGGACGGCAAGATCCGCATGGACTGCTCCTCGCCCTATGCGATGGCCGGGTTGATCGCGCTCAAGGACCGCTTCGATATCGCCTTCGGCAACGATGCGGATTACGACCGGCACGGGATCGTCACACCGGAGCACGGATTGCTGAATCCGAACCATTACCTGTCAGTGGCCGTCGATTACCTCTTCCGTCACCGCCCACAGTGGCGGGCGGATGCCATGATCGGCAAGACCCTTGTTTCCAGCTCCATGATCGACCGCGTCGCGGCGTCACTCGGCCGGCAGGTGGCCGAGGTGCCGGTGGGCTTCAAGTATTTTGTCAAAGGACTCTCCGACGGCAGCTACGGCTTCGGCGGCGAGGAAAGCGCGGGCGCCTCGTTCCTGCGTAAGGACGGCACGGTCTGGACGACGGACAAGGACGGCATCCTGCTCGATCTGCTGGCGGCGGAAATCACGGCGGTCAGCGGGCGCGATCCGGGACAGTACTACGCCGGGCTGGAGTCGCGCTTCGGCGCGCCGGTTTATGCCCGCATCGATGCCGTGGCCAGCCCCGCGCAGAAGAAGGTGCTGTCGGCGTTGACGGCGCGGCAGGTGGAGGCCGGCACGTTGGCTGGCGATCCGGTTACCGCCATCCTGACGCACGCCCCGGCCAACAACGAGCCGATCGGCGGGCTGAAGGTGCAGAGTGCCAACGGCTGGTTTGCCGCGCGCCCCTCCGGCACGGAGGATGTCTACAAGATTTATGCCGAAAGCTTCAAGGGCGAGGCCCACCTCGCCCAAATCCAGGACGAAGCCAAGCAAATCGTCGCCACCGCCTTCAAGGCGGCAGGCGCGTAAGGATTAGGAGGTTATGTATGGATATCAAACTCAACCCCGTTGAGGCGCGTGTGCTCGGATGCCTGATCGAGAAGGAGCTGACGACGCCGGAGTATTATCCGATCAGCCGCAACAGTCTCGTGGCGGCCTGTAACCAGAAGTCGAACCGGTCCCCCGTTATGATGCTGACCGAATCGGACGTCGAACGCGCCCTCGAAACGCTGCGCTACGACCATCGGCTGGTAGCCCAGGTGACCCTTTCCGGTAGCCGTGTCGTCCGGTTCCGCCACGAGCTGCTCTCGCATTTCCAGTTCAGCCTGCCAGAGACCGCCGTCATGTGCGAACTGCTGCTGCGCGGTGCTCAGACCGCCGGGGAGCTGCGCACGCACACCCAGCGCATGGTGGAAATCGATTCACCCGCCGCCGTCAAAAGCATCCTCCAGAGCCTGATGCACTGGGGTGAGACCGCCTTTGTCAAA
>CAZOXS010000169.1:0-4995 GCA_964583785.1 uncultured Victivallales bacterium | reverse complement strand
CGCTGGGGCAGAACCCGCGCTTCCTCAAGAGCGGCCAGCAGGACGCGGCGTTCTATCGTCGGATGTGGGCGATGCTGGCTGCCGGCAAGACGTGGAGCGGTCACATGATCAACAAGCGCAAGGACGGAACGCTGTACGAGGAGGACGCGACCATTTCGCCTGTCCGTGACGCATCGGGGAGCATCGTGAATTTTGTCGCCGTCAAACGCGACGTCACCCGCGAGGTCCAGCTCGAAGCGCAACTCCAGCAGGCCCAGAAAATGGAATCGGTGGGCCGCCTGGCGGGGGGCGTAGCGCACGATTTCAACAATCTGCTAATGGGCATCATGGGCTACACCAATTTATGCCTGGAGAAAATCGAACCGGGGCATCCGATTCGGGAGTACCTCGACGAAATCATCCATGGCGCTAATCGGTCGGCCGAGATCACCCGCCAACTGCTGGTTTTTGCCCGTAAACAGACCATCGCGCCGAGGGTACTCGATCTCAACGACGCCGTGGCCGCCATGCTCAAACTGTTGCGACGGCTGATCGGTGAGGATATCAAGCTGACCTGGCGGCTCGGACCTGACCTACAGCCGGTTAAACTCGACCCGTCGCAGGTTGACCAGATCCTCGCCAACCTGTGCGTCAACGCGCGGGATGCCATCGCCGGTGTCGGTGAAGTCACACTGGAAACCGGACGAGCCACCGTCGACGCGGAGTTCTGCGCTATTCATCCGGAAGCCACTCCCGGCGCGTATGCCTGCCTGGCGGTCAGCGACGATGGTTGTGGCATGGATCAGGAAACGCTCAAAAACGTATTCGAGCCGTTCTTCACGACTAAGCCCGCCGGCGAAGGCACCGGGCTTGGGCTGGCAACCGTCTACGGTATCGTCAAGCAGAACAACGGTTTCATCAACGTTTATAGCGAACCCGGCAAGGGCTCGACGTTCAAGATCTATCTGCCCCAGGTCGCGGTGGAGACGGCGGAGGCAACGGTTGCAAGCAAGGCCGAAGTGCCCAGAGGCCAGGGGGAGACCGTCCTGCTGGCGGAGGACGAGAAATCGCTGCGTGTGACCTGCGGTCTTTTCCTGAAGGCCCTCGGCTACAACGTCCTGGTGGCCGAGACCCCGAAAGCAGCACTGAAGATGGTGAGCCAGCATCCGGGGGACATTCATGTATTGCTCACGGACGTGGTCATGCCGGGAATGGATGGCCGGCAACTGGCGCAACGGATCAGCTCGGCCAAGTCGGATATCAAGGTGCTATTCATGTCCGGTTACACGGCTGACGTGATTGCCAACCGCGGCGTGCTGGACGAGGGTGTGCAGTTCCTCTCGAAACCATTCAGTCGCGACGACCTCGCGTACAAGTTGCGGCAAGTGCTGGATATGTCCGGCGAGCGGGCGGTTGCGCCGGACAAGATAGACGAGTCGGCCCCGCCCGACAACACGGCACCAGGAGCAAACACATGAAAAATACCGTCAGTCCGAAATCGAACGCCACGAAGTGGTCGCTTGCCATGCTTTCTGCCGGCATGCTTTGCGCAGCGGCGGCAGGGGCACAGGAGGCGGCACCGGGCGAGCCGGTCCGCTCCGGCTGCGAGGTGGACTATCCGCCTTTTTGTATCGTCGATGCCGACGGACGCGCGAATGGGTTCTCGGTCGAACTGATGCAGGCGGCACTGGCGAAGATGGGTCGCGAGGTCACGTTCCGAACGGGACCCTGGGCTGAGGTGAAAGGCTGGCTCGAAGGCGGCGAGATCGACTGCCTGCCGCTGGTCGGACGCACGCCCGAGCGCGAGGCTGCATTCGATTTTACCGTGCCCTATCTGACTATGCATGGGGCGATTGTCGTCCGCGCGGACACAACCGATGTTCAAACCCTCAAGGATCTGGCCGGGAGGCGGGTCGGCGTGATGAGCGGTGACAACGCCGAGGAATTCCTGCGACGCAAAGACCGTGATTTCGAGATTGTCACCATGTCCACGTTTACGGATGCCTTCCATGCCCTGGATGAAGGCCGTTGCGACGCTGTCGTCATCCAGCGCCTGGTCGCCATACGGTTGCTCAAGGAAACCGGACTGGATCAGCGACTCAGGATTGTGGATCAACCCATTCACGAGTTCTCGCAGCAATTCTGTTTTGCCGTCAAGGAAGACGATCGCGATTTGCTGGCCGTCCTGAACGAGGGGCTGGCACTCGTGGTGGCGGATGGCACGCACCGCCGACTGCACGCGAAATGGTTTGCCGTGCTGGAGCTTCCGGCTGACCGCCCCATTGTAATCGGTGGTGATCACAACTATCCGCCGTTCGAGTTTCTGGACGAAAAGGGGCGTCCGGCGGGATACAATGTTGATCTGGTGCGTGCCATCGCTCATGCTGCCGGCCTGGATATCCGCATCCGGCTGGGACGATGGCCCGATATAAAGAACGCCTTGGAACGCGGCGAGATCGATGTCGTCCAGGGTATGTCCTACACCCAGGAACGCGGCAGGAAATTCGATTTCTCGCAGGCGCATAGCGTCAATCACAGCGTTGCCGTCATCCGCAAGGAAGAAGGTCCGTCCCCGTCGAGCTTGGCTGACCTTTCCGGCAAACGGATCATTTTGCAAGACGGTGATATCATGCATGAAGTCTGCCTCCAGAACGGACTTACAAACCATTTGACAGTCGTTGATTCGCAGGAGGCTGCCTTGCGCGAACTGGCGGCGGGCAAGCACGATTGCGCCTTGGTTGCGCGTATGACGGCGTTTTATTTGATCAAGCGAGAAGGGTGGGACAATCTGGAGGTCGGGCGCACATCGCTGGCTTCACCCGAATACGGTTTCACGGTGCCGCGCGGTAGCCGGGCATTGCTTGCGCAACTGAGCGAAGGGTTGACGGCCATTTCCGACTCCGGCGAATACAAGCGTATCCACGAGAAGTGGATGGGCATCTACGAGGAGCATCTGCTTTGGGGCGATGTTCTCAGGATTATCGCCATGGTCGCCGTCCCGCTTCTGCTGCTCGTGTTGCTGGCATTGCTGTGGTCATGGAGCCTGCGCAAGCAGGTTGCTCAGCGGACCGCTCAGTTGCAAGCAAGTGAGCAGCGCTTCCGCGTTGCGCAGGAAATGTCGCCGGACGGCTTCACAATTCTTCATGCGGTACGGGATGAGAAGGGCGCGATTTTTAATTTTGAATGGATCTATGAGAATCAAGCGGTCGCCCGGATGAATGGAACCGATCCGCAGGACGTAATCGGCAAACGGGTTCTCGACCGATTCCCGAACCATCGCGAAACAGCCATTTTTGAGACTTATCTGCAGGTGGCGAACACAGGAAAGCCAAGTGTTCTGAAAGAAATCTATGTTGGAGAAGTCATGTCAAAACCAACCTGGTTGCGGATTGTGGTTGTATCGATGGGCGAAGATATTGCCATTCTTGCCCAGGACATCACCGCGCGCAAGCGAATCGAGCAGGAACTAAAGGAAAGCGAGGCGCGTTTCAAGGCCTTGCATAACGCTTCCTTCGGCGGAATCATTATCCATGACCAGGGGCTCATTTTGGAATGTAATCAGGGGTTATCCGAGATCACCGGCTATACGTATGAGGAGCTGATCGGCATGGATGGCCTTTTGCTTATCTCCGATGCGACGAGAGAAAGGGTTATAAGCAACATTAAGGCGGGGTATGAGAAGCCTTATGAAGCGGAAGGCGTGCGCAAGGATGGCTCCGTTTATCCCCTTCGACTGGAAGCCAGGGAGATCAAATATAAAGGCAAGGCGGTCAGGGTTGTGGAATTCAGGGACATTACCGAACAGCGGAATCTTGAATCGCAACTCCGGCAGGCGCAGAAGATGGAGTCCATCGGGCGTTTGGCGGGCGGCGTGGCGCACGACTTCAATAATTTGCTGATGGGGATCATGGGGTATGCCGATCTTTGCCGCGATGGGCTTCCCGATGCGCATCCGGTGCGCGAATGGCTTGACGAGATCACGCACGAGGCTGAGCGCTCCGCCAGTCTCACCCGGCAGCTGCTTGCCTTTGCGCGCCGACAGACGGTGGCCCCCAAGGTGACTGACCTGAACGACCTTGTCGGGAATATGCTCAAGATGTTGCGGCGACTGATTGGCGAGAATATTGATCTTGCCTGGCAACCGGGAGCTGAACTGTGGCCTGTGAAAATCGACCCCAGCCAGCTGGACCAGATCCTGGCCAACCTGTGCGTGAATGCAAGTGATGCCATCGGCGGGGTCGGCAAGATCACAATCGAAACGGATAATGTGTCCATCGATGAGGGTTACGGTGCGGAACATGTCGAGGCCGCGCCAGGTTCATATATGATGCTGGCCGTCAGCGACGACGGCTGCGGTATGGACCACGAAACGCTCCGTAATATCTTCGAGCCCTTCTTCACGACCAAGCCCACCGGAGAGGGCATCGGACTGGGGTTGTCGACGGTCTACGGCATCGTCAAGCAGAACGGTGGCTTTGTCAACGTCTATAGCGAGCCGGGCAGGGGGACGACCTTCCGGATCTACCTTCCGCGCGCGACAAATGCCCGTAATGAAAACGCACCAGAGACAACCAAGCCAACGTTGCAGGGCGGCCACGAAACGATATTGCTGGTCGAGGATGAGGCGGGTATCCGGTTCACCATCCGCCTGTTCCTGGAAAAGTTCGGCTATACCGTCATCGCCGCGGCCAGTCCTGATGAAGCGCTGCGGCTGGTGGCCGATCATCCAGACGGCATTGATCTGTTGATCACCGACGTGGTCATGCCCGGCATGAACGGGCGTGATCTGGCGAAAAAACTGGCGGCTGACTACCCGTCGATGAAGATTCTCTACATGTCCGGCTATACCGCCAATGTTATCGCCCACCGGGGCATTCTTGATGAGGGTGTCCAGTTCCTCCGCAAGCCCATAGGGCGTGATGAGCTGGCGCAAAAGGTCAGGGGGGCGCTGGGGTGATTGATGTCGCGGATCAGGTGAGCGATGCAAAACTGCACGGTGACGTTGAAGTCCTTCAT
>CAZOXS010000168.1:0-8989 GCA_964583785.1 uncultured Victivallales bacterium | reverse complement strand
CCGGCCGTATCGACCAGCACGTAATGCCGCGCCTGCGGGCCATGCCCCATGGAGAACGGCACGTCGATACTGTCGCGCGTCGTTCCGGCAACATCGGAGACGATTACCCGGTCACTGCGTAAAAGGCGGTTGACATAAGAGGACTTGCCGACATTCGGGCGTCCGACGATCGCCACCCGCAGCGGGTTTTCAATCGTCTTGTTCTCAGCAGGGGGCAGCACGGGAATCACCTGTGCCATCAGGTCATCCACGCCCCGGTTCTGCAACGCCGAAACCGGAAATACGGGAAATCCGAGCCGCTCGAAATCGGCGGCGGCCGTATCAAACCGCTCGCCGTCAGCCTTGTTCGCCGCCACGAACGCCGGACAGCCACTGCGACGAATCATCTCGCCGACTTCCTGATCCATCGGGTGCAGACCGGCCTGGATATCGGTCACCAGCACCACGGCGGCGGCATCCTCGAGCGCGGCCTCGGCCTGCTTGCGGATACCGGCATCAATCGCATCCAACCCGCTTGGGCTGCTGACGCCGCCTGTATCAACCAGTTCAAAGCGCTCATCGTTCCAGACCACCTCGCGCACCAGCCGGTCGCGTGTTACTCCGCTTTCGGCATGCACGATGGCAATACGCTTGCCAGCCAGCCGATTGAACAACGCGGATTTGCCCACATTCGGTCGCCCCAGTATCGCCAGTATCCGTTTTTTTTCCATGTGCTCTCGCCTTTCGATAACATTTGAACTGTAGCCGCTAAGCTGCTATAAAGCGAGTTCATTCAATCGATGACAGGGATATGTTGGCCACATAAGGCACATAAGACACAAAAGTCAGGCAATCATAATTATTTGTGTTTTTTGTGCCTTTTGTGGCGATCACTATAGAAGGGATTTTGACATGGCAGGTATTTTCAAGGCATACGACATTCGGGGAATCTACGGCAGGGAACTGACGGACGAACTGGCATTCCGGATCGGCAGGGCTTTCGCCACTCTGTTGAAACCGAAAACCGTCGCTGTCGGGCGCGATATGCGGCCGCACTCCCAGCCCCTGTTTGAGGCACTGGCCCGCGGGCTCAACCTGCATGGCGCGGACGTCATCGACCTGGGGCTCTGCTCGACCCCCATGACCTACTTCGGCATCGGCACGACACAGGCGGACGCCGGCATCATGGTCACCGCCTCGCACAATCCGGGCGCGTACAACGGCATGAAACTCTGCCGGGCGGGTGCAATACCGATCAGCGGGGCCACCGGCATCGCCGACGTCGAACGCATCATCGCCGACGGCAGCTTCAATCCCCCCGCCCCCACCCCGGGGCGTATCATCGATCACCCGATCACGGACGCCTACGCCGCCACGATCCGCCGTCATGCGGACCTGAAACATCCTCTCCGGCTGGCGATCGACATGGCCAACGGCATGGGCATCATCGAATCAAAGGCATTGGAAGGTGTAGTCGAGATCGATCCGCTGTTTGATACGCTCGACGGAACATTCCCCAACCATGAAGCCAACCCGCTGATCGAGGAAACCTACGCGGACCTACAGGCCAAGGTGCGTGCCGGAAGCTATGATTTCGGAGTTGCCTTCGATGGCGATGCCGACCGGGCAGGGTTCGTCGACGAGAAGGGTGAGATCATCCCGATGGACATGATCACAGCCCTGATCGCGCGCGATGTGCTCGCCCATGAGAAGGGCGTGATCTTCTACGACCTGCGCAGCAGTTGGGCCGTCAAGGAGGTCATCAGCGAGGCGGGCGGCACCCCGATGATGAGTCGCGTCGGGCACGCCTTCATCAAGCAGCAGATGCGCGATGAACAAGCGCTCTTCGCAGGAGAACTTTCTGGCCACTACTACTTCCGCGA
Organism: uncultured Victivallales bacterium; assembly: GCA_964583785.1. GTDB lineage: Bacteria > Verrucomicrobiota > Kiritimatiellia > UBA8416 > UBA8416 > UBA8416. The sequence goes on along the minus strand of CAZOXS010000168.1, from coordinate 7,127 downwards.
TAACTTCTACACGGAAAGCGCAGCATTAGCCGTCATCCGCGTCGCCAATATCGTCAGCGCAGCTGAAAAACCGCTCTCCGAATTGATCAAGCCGATCCGTCGCTATTTCGCCAGTGGCGAGATCAATTCCGAGGTTAAGGCACCTGCCGCCGCGCTGGCGCGGATCAGCGACCGTTATCGTGATGGCCGCCGGTTCGATCTCGACGGTATCAGCGTGGAATACGATGACTGGTGGTTCAATGTACGGACCTCCAACACCGAACCGCTTGTGCGCCTGAATACCGAAGCGACAACCCTCGCGAAAATGCAACAGAAGCGTGACGAGCTGCTCGCCGTCATCCGGGAGGAATCATGACCAAACAGGAACTGTTAGCCGTCACCGCCAAAAAATTCACCACATGGTATGGCAAACCGCATACGGTCGCCGCCTATGCGCCCGGTCGCGTCGAGGTCATCGGCAACCATACCGACTACAACGAGGGCTACGTCCTTTCCGCCGCGATCAATATGGGTGTCTGTTTTCTGGCGGCCCCGTCGCCTGACAGCACCTGCCGGCTCGTGGCGGGCGACCTGATGGAGGAGGTCGCTTTCGGTCTGAATAGCGTGCAACGCGACCCCGACACCATGTGGGCCAACTACATCAAGGGCGTCTTCGCCAAGCTCCTCCCGCAGGTGAAGAACGGTAAGGGCTGGCACGGGTTGTTCTTCAGCACCGTACCGCTGGGCGCGGGACTTTCCAGTTCAGCCGCCCTGGAGATGAGTGCCGCGATCGGACTCTGCGGGCTCTACGGCATCCAGCGCCCGCCGCTGGAGCTGGCCTTGATCGGACAGGCAGCGGAACACGAGTATGCCGGTACGAAATGCGGCGTGATGGATCAGATTTCCAGCCTCTTCGGCAAAGAGGGGCATCTGGTCAAAAGCGATTTCCGGTCGCTGACCGTCGAGACCACCCCCATCGGCAGCGACCTCTGCTTTCTGGTGGTCGGCACCAATGCCAAGCATGCGCTGGTGGACGGAGCCTACAACGAGCGCCGGGCAAGCTGCGAAGCCGCCGCCGCCTGGTTTGCCGACAAGCTGGATCACCCCGTGAAGGCACTGCGTGATGTCAGCATGGATGAATGGTTGCAGCACAAGGACCTGATGCCGCCCCTAGCGGCCAAACGCGCCGCGCATGTTATCGGCGAGAACGAGCGAGTTCTGGCGGGTGCCGAGGCTCTGCAACGCGGCGACATCAAGCATTTCGGGTTTTTGATGTTCGAGTCGCACCACAGTTCGATCGTCAACTTCGAGAACTCCTGCGAGGAACTGGACTTTATTGTCGACCTCGCGCACCGAACCCCCGGCATTCTGGGTGCACGCCTCTCGGGTGGCGGGTTCGGCGGAAGTGCCGTCCTGCTGGCACATCCGCGCGATGTCGCCAGCATAGCGCAAGCGCTGACCGGCTCCTATCAGGAACAATTCGGCCACCCCTGCATGGTGCATACCATCATTCCCTCCGATGGCGCGCACCTATTGTAGTAGAGAAGCAAATGTAGGACAGGCACCCTTGCCTGTCCATCCGAGCATAAGTGCCGTGGCAAGCGGCTTATGCTCGGCAGGTCGGGCAAGGTGCCACGACCTACTGAGATTAATGAAATCATAGGGAAGAGAAGATTATGGCCAATTACCAACCCCGCAGGCGACCCGGCTGCCTTTTCACGTTTGTCCTGCTGCTTGTGATCGGGCTGGCGCTGGCCTGGTTCCTGCCGCCACCTCCCGATCATTCGATGCTGGCGTCATGGTTTTCCAGCCCCGTTGCTGATGTCGGCGTGGATGCGTATCCTGAACTGGATGAAATCTGGTCTGAAGGCCATGGAACCAATAAGGTGGTGAGGATCCCGCTCAGCGGGCTCATCATGCTCGATCAATCCGCTTCCGGAATCTTCGGCGGCGTCAGTTCATCAGATCTGGCCTTGCTGGCTATCCGACGCGCCACGGCCGATCCCGATGTACAGGCGATCATCATGGACATCGACAGCGGTGGCGGCGGGGTTACCGCCAGCGACATCCTGTATCATGCCCTCCTGAACTTCAAGGCCCGTGATCCCCGCCGGAAAGTGGTCTCGATCTGCGGAGACATGGCGGCCTCCGGTGCCTACTACGTGGCGCTGGCATCGGACCGCATCATCGCTCGCCCCACGACCATCACCGGCTCGATCGGGGTGATCATCCAGAGCGTCAACGTGCGTGCCTTGGCCGAGAGGTACGGCGTGGCTGGCGTGACCTTCAAGTCCGGCGAGAACAAGGACCTGCTCAACCCCCTTGGAGAGATGTCCGATCAGGAGCGCGACATCATGCAATCCGTCGTCGACGCGATGCACCAGCGTTTCGTCTCGCTGGTGGCGAAACACCGCTCGATACCCACCGATGCGCTTGCCCCCCTGACCGATGGGCGTATCTTTACAGCCCAAGCGGCGCTCGAACGCGGGCTGGTTGATGACATCGGCTACTGGGAGGATGCGGTCAGCCAGACGCGCGCTGTTCTCGGTGTGCCCGACATCATCATCTACCGTTACGAGGAATCGTTCTCCATCTCGTCTCTGTGGCGCGCGACCCAGAACCTCAATCCCCGCGCCTGGCTGGGGCATCAGGACAGTGCCCGCCTGCAATACCGGCTTTCGCTGTGAAAACGGTCAACGATATCGACTGGACGCGCTGGGAACCGCAACAGCGGGCGACGCTGCTGTTCGTGATCGAGGGCAACCGGGTGCTGCTGATCCACAAGAAGCGCGGGCTCGGGGCTGGCAAGATCAACGGTCCCGGCGGACGGCTTGAGCCAGGCGAGACGCCGCTGGCGGCGGCGGTACGGGAGGTGCAGGAGGAGCTCTGCATAACCACGGGCGACATCACCTACAGCGGCGAGCTTTCCTTCCAGTTTGTCGACGGGCTTTCGATCCACTGCACCGTTTTCCGCGCGGCCTCATATGACGGCGAACCGCAGGAAACGGATGAAGCCATCCCCCTCTGGACCGACCTGGACAAGATCCCCTACGACCGGATGTGGACCGACGATCGGTATTGGATTCCGTTGATGCTTAATCATACCCGGTTCAAAGGCTGGTTTATCTTCGACGGGGAACGTATGCTCGATCACCTTCTTGAAACGTCTTCAATCGTTAGCCGTTCTCGTCGCCCGCTCTCGTCGGCCGGTGGACGATAACGCGCGACGAGAACGGACCACGAGTTTGGCAAACGATGAAGCCTTAGGCAAGCGATCAGCGTGTTTCCGGGTGCCACTCGAATTCGGGCACCCCGGCACTGTGGTTGCAGAAACGGGCAACGACGAACAGATAATCCGCCAGCCGGTTGAGATAGCGGATTTCCTCCTGCACGTGATGACAGCCGGTCAGTTCGACCAGATGCTCGGCCAGCGCCACCACACGGCGTTCCGCCCGGCGACAAATCGTTCGAGCGCGATGCGCCTCAATCGCCGCCACGCAACCACCGGGCAGGATGAATGCCTGCAGCGGTTTCAACTGGGTTTCCATTTCATCAATCGACGCCTCCATCCAGGCGTAGTCGCGCGGACCAAGCGGCATCACCCCGACGGCCTCAGCGTCTGCCGGCTTGCGAGCCGCCAAGCGTGACCCGATGGAAAACAGCCGACGCTGGATACGCCTGAGCTCCGCCACCAGACGCGCTGCCGCGACACCATCCAGCACGTTGATCAAGAGTCCAAGCTCGGCATTCAGCTCGTCGACACTGCCACAGGCTTCAGGTGCCGGATCACATTTGGATACCCGTTGACCACCCAGTAGGCTAGTTGATCCCCCATCACCGGTCTTTGTGTATATTTTAATCGGAAACTCCACAAGCGATCAACGGTCTAGAATGGCCTGGGCAGTGGTGGCCGCCGTCGCCTGCGCCTTCACGATCTGGCGGAGCTGGGCCGTCAAAAGGGAAATGCTTTCCTGCTGTGCACGCAGGATCAACTCCAGCGAATCGAGACGGGCAACCAGCTCGGAATCTGAAGACCTTGGCAGGTCATACGAAGTAGACGCGACCGGCGTGCGAGAACCCGGCGAAGGTGACGCAGGTGGTGGAGGTTCAGGCGCGGGACGAGGCTCTGCGCGAGGGACCGGCGGAACCGCCGCAGCGGAGGCGCCCTCCAGCCGCTCAACCACGGCAGGAGCAGGCACCGGCACTGGCTTCGGCGGGGCGACAGCAGGGGAGGAAGGAGCAGCCTCATGAGCTGATGCCGTCACTTCGCCGGTCGCCGGCATCTTGGCTAGTATGGGGCCCTCTGGAAAGGGGCACTCTCCCTTCAGAATATCGGGAATCTCGATCATCGACTGGCACTTCCCGCAGCGGACTTGCTTCAAAACCTTGAGAGACGCCGCTCTCAACCGCAATTTCGCCCCACATGCAGCACACTGAACAATCGGGTCTACCGTCGCCATCGTCCGTCCTCCTCGTTAGTTACCGCTTACATGGCCACGCCGAGATAATCGGCTATGCCCTTCGCGGCATTCTTCCCGTCCTGCATGGCGCGCACCACCAGGGAGGGACCATCACTCATGTCGCCGGCCACAAAAACCCCCTTTGCCGACGTCGCGTTCCCCTCGTGCCGGTTAACAAAGCCGCGTGAATTCAGGGTCACACCAATATCATCGAGCAGACTACGCCGCCCCGGCCCCGTAAAGCCCATCGCCAGCAACACCAGATCCGCCTTGACCGTGAATTCCGTCCCCTCCTGTTCCTGCGGCACGGGCCTCGTTCCCCCCTCCGGAAAGACCCACTTGACCTCGACACAGTCCAAGCCGGTGAGCCGCCCGTTTTTCCCCGAGAACGCACGGGTGGATACCGACCAGCGCCTGGAACAACCCTCCAGATGGCTGCTGGAGGTTCGCATCCGGTTCGGCCATTCCGGCCAGGGTGTCGATACCGGACGCTCATCCGGGGGTTTCGGCAGGATCTCGAACTGCGTCACGCTCAACGCCCCCTGCCGCAGTGATGTACCGACACAATCCGATCCGGTATCACCACCACCAACCACCACCACATGTTTGCCCTCGGCGGTTATCGTCTTGCACCCCGAGATATCCTCCCCGCCATTGATCATATTCTGCCGCGAGAGAAAATCCATGGCGAACTCGATGCCGTCAAGCTCACGGCCCTCGATCGTCAGATCGCGTGCTTCACGGGCGCCACCAGCCAGCAGGATGGCATCAAAGTGCTCGGCCAGATAATGATAGGAGATATCACGACCGATCTCCACGCAGGTCTCGAACACAATCCCTTCCTGCTCCATCAGCGCAACCCGCCGTTCCACCACCCATTTCTCGAGTTTAAAGTCGGGGATACCGTAACGCAACATGCCCCCCGGATAACGATCACGCTCGTAGACCACGACATTGATGCCAGTCTGGTTCAGTCGGTGCGCAGCGGCTAGCGCGGCCGGCCCCGAACCGACAATCGCCACGCGCTTATCGACCCGCTGGCCCGGAATCCGTGGCCGCATATGGCCGCGTTTGAACCCGTTCTCGATGATCGTCAGTTCAATCTGGCGGATGGCGACCGGATCGCGGTTGATCCCGCACACACAAGATGCCTCGCACGGTGCGGGACAGATGCGACCGGTGAACTCGGGAAAGCTGCTGCCTTCGAGCAGCAGGTCAAGCGCATCCCGCCACTGCCCGTGATAGACCTGGTCGTTGAATTCCGGTATTCGATTATACACCGGGCAACCGACCGCACTGTTAGCGCTCTGGCAGAACGGGATCCCGCAATCCATGCAGCGCGCACTCTGATCGCGCAGATCACCATCGGAAAGCATTAATTCCACTGCCCTGAAATCATGCCGGCGCTCCTCGACCGGGCGGTACCCCGGATCCTTGCGCGGGACTTCAATAAAACCACGTTCTCTGTGACGCATTTTCCATTCCCCCTACTGCTGGACGACTTGTCCACGCTCGGTTGCTTCATCCTCGCGGCTCAATCGCCCGAGCGCCTTCTTGTATTCCATCGGGAACACCTTGATAAACCGCGGAACCGAGCGTTCCCAATCCTCCAGGATCGCCTTCGCCTTTGCGCTTCCGGTGTAATGGACATGGTTTTCAAGCAATGCCTTCAGATCCACGCGGTCCTGATCCGAGGATAGCAGTTCAAGGTCGAGCGTTTCCAGGTTGCAGTTGTTGTCAAAGTTGCCGCTCTCGTCATAGACATAGGCGATACCCCCGCTCATGCCAGCGCCGAAGTTAACGCCCGTCGACCCGAGAATCACCGCGACACCTCCAGTCATGTATTCGCAACCGTGGTCACCGACGCCTTCCACTACCAGCTTGGCACCGCTGTTGCGGATAGCAAACCGCTCACCGGCCTGCCCGTTCAGGTAGGCTTCACCGGATGTGGCACCGTAGAAGGCCACATTGCCGGCGATCATGTTCATCGAGGCATCAAAGTCCGCCCCGGCGTAGGGTTTCAGGACAATCCGTCCGCCGGAAAGCCCCTTGCCTACAAAATCGTTACCCTCCCCTTCCAGGATCATGGTCATGCCCCGCGAGGCGAAGGCGCCAAAGCTCTGCCCGGCCGCCCCCTTGTAGACCAGGGTTACGGAGTCATCGGCCAGACCACTGCTGCCGAAACGCCGCGCGATCTCGCTGGAAAGGATTGTTCCTGCCGTGCGGTTGACATTGCGAATCTTCAGTTCACGCCGGAAGCTCTGTCCGGCATCCAGTGCCGCACAGGCATCGTCAAGGTAGGCGTAGTCGATCGAGGTCTCCAAGCCGTGCTCCTGCGCCTGGGTGCAGTAGCGCTCCTCCGGGGTCGTCGGCGTGTACATCAGGATTCGAGAGAAGTCCAATCCCTTCGCCTTCCAGAAATCGATCGCCGGGTTTACTTCCAGCAGATCAGCGCGTCCGACCATCTCGTTCAGGGTCCGTATGCCGAGTGCCGCCATGATCTCGCGCAGTTCCTCGGCGACCATCGTCAGGAAGTTGACCACATGCTCCGGACGCCCAGTGTAGAGCTTACGCAGTTCCGGATCCTGGGTCGCCACTCCGACCGGACAGTTATTCGTATGGCATTTACGCATCATGATGCAGCCACACACCACCAGGGGCGCCGTTGCAAAACCGAACTCCTCCGCA
>CAZOXS010000167.1:0-13603 GCA_964583785.1 uncultured Victivallales bacterium | reverse complement strand
CTGCACACGGAAACAAATTTCAAATATTTTTGGCTAGTCTTCAGTCTTATTCAACGTGATAGGAAATGAATATGAAACGAAGATTTGTGATGGGCATTGTGGTGGTGCTGGCTGTAGGATTCTTGGCTGTTGCACAAGAACCGGTAATCAAGGAGAAGGAACCGCAGGTTTTGCATATGATCGTGATCGATAAGGTGTGGTCGCCGGTCCGGGTTGGCTTTGCCCTTTTATCCCACGGGGACAAACAGTACATCGCCTACTATAACAGCGAGCGGCGCATGGTGGTTGGGATGCGAGGCTTTGGCGACGGGCAATTCGTCAAGGCGGTTCTGCCTTCGGAGTCGGATCAGCCGCCACGTCACACAGCGGAAACCAGCACGATCCAGGGCTGGGATTCGCATAACTACATCACGCTGGCCGTGGACAAGGAAGGCTATGTGCATCTTTCCGGGAATATGCATGCGGATCCGCTTCTTTATTTCCGCTCGGATAAACCTGAAGATATCACGACCATGCGCCAAATCAAATTGATGGTCGGTGATCGCGAGAATCGTTGCACCTATCCAAAGTTCATGGACGGACCGGATGGAGAGCTGCTCTTCCACTACCGGGATGGCGGCAGTGGCAATGGGGTTGAGATCTACAATGTCTACGATGTGCAAACAAAAATCTGGCGCAGATTCTTTGACAAACCGCTCATCGATGGACTCGGTCGTGCTAATGCCTACCAGAATGGTCCGCAGCTGGGACCTGATGGGTGGTATCATCTGCTGTGGGTTTGGCGCGACACGCCGGATGCCGCCACAAATCACGATCTTTCCTATGCTCGCAGCAAGGACTTGAAACAGTGGGAGACCGCTGACGGCAAGCCGCTGGATCTGCCGATTACGCCGGATGACACGGAAACAATCGTGGACCCGATTCCGATCCATGGCGGCATTATCAATGGCTGCCACAAAATGGGGTTTGATTCGAGTAATCGGGTGGTGATTGCCTACCACAAGCATGATCAGCAAGACAACACCCAGGCCTACGCCGCGCAATTTGCAGGGGGGGAATGGCAAATCCGCCAGATTTCCGGCTGGGAAGGTAAACATATATTCAAGGGCGGGGGCAGTGGCCCCTCCGAATTTGGAACTTCACTCTCGTTAATGAATATTTCAAGGGTGGAAGATGGGCTGCTGGGGCTCTCTTTTTCTCACTGGAAGGCGGGGCGCGGTATCCTGGTGTTTGCGGAAAACACCTTGGAACCGGTCCGTGTGGATCCGCCGGTAAACGCTTACCCGAGCGAGGTTACAAAAGTGGTGTCTGATTTTCCGGGAATGGGATGCTGTCTAGCGGGAGACAGCGGCACCCCCGTGGAAGACGGGGTGCGTTACGTCCTGAAGTGGGAATCACTAGGTTCCAACCGGGATCAGCCACGGGAGGAGCCCTGGCCCGCGAATTCGGATTTGATTCTATATAAGAGCCTCAGCATAATCAGCCATTAATCTAGATGTCAATTTGCGCGAGCAAAGATGACTAATCCCGAGCGCGTTGGCATATTCCTGGAAACGAGGACAAGAAAAGGGGAAGGTCTACGCGCCATGTCCTTGGCGGAACGTGCGGGTGGTGGTGGGGACCACGGGGTGGGTGGGTGCCAGACGATAAGCTCTATTTCCCGGCCGACTCGTTGATGGCGATCTTGTAGCGCTTGACGATGGCGCTGGCATCAGCGTCTGTCTTGGCTAGCTCAAGCAGATCCGTCATGATGGCCCTCAGTTTCGCCTCGGCCTGGACGGCTTGGTCTAACTGGATTTCCTGTTGTATGGCCGTGCGGTCGACATGGGTTTTCTGTTTCCAGGCCATGGCCAGATTCCACGATAATACCATGATCAAGGATGCCGCGATCAGGAGCAGGGGCAGGAAAGGGCTGCGGCCTTCGGTTGGGGTGGACGGCTTTCGCATGGCTTATTCCTCCTCGCTGGCGGTTTCGGTTGCATTGGTTGCCGTCGCGGCTCCTGGGATATTGTAGCCGTGCTTGCCGAGCAGATCGCGCATATCCCGGTTGCTGGCCGCGGAGGCCTCCATGTCCTGCAGGATGCTATTGGCGATTTGCTGCCCCTGCGGCCCCATGATCCCGCTGTTCAATTGTTGCTGGCGGATCTGGATCTGCGCCTGCATGGACACATTCATTTGCGAGAGGATGACCAAGGCGACGCTGATTACCGCGCAGGTCGCCCCCAACGTCACCGTGGTAACATATTGCCATTTTCGCATATTATTTCCTTTCGAACCACTTTTCCCCACTATTACACAAAAGGTCTCTGTAACGCAATCGCCAAACTGGCATGGCGAAACTGATTGCACTGTAAGTTAAAACCATTTGTGCCGATAAGTAAAACAGTTGGAAGTCAATGTGTGGGTATTATAAAAAAGGGAGACATGATATGGCAACGGTAACATTCAAGGGAACGCCGGTTAAGGTGTCGGGCGAACTTCCGGCGGTCGGCAGCAAGGCACCGGATTTTGTGCTGGCGGGTTCGGATTTGTCGGATGTGAAGCTTTCCGACTATACCGGCCGTCCGGTGGTGTTGAATATTTTCCCGAGTATCGACACGCCGGTCTGTGCCACGTCGGTTCGGCGCTTCAATCAGGAGGCGGCTGGCGGTGATTCGGTGGTGTTGTGTGTCTCGCTTGACTTACCCTTTGCGCAAGGCCGTTTCTGTGCCGCCGAGGGACTGGAAAACGTCAAGACGGTATCCGCCTTCCGTTCCCATGCTTTCGGTGGCGATTACGGCGTAATGCTGACCGACAGCGCGCTGGCCGGGTTATTTGCCCGCGCTGTTGTCGTGGTGGGACGCGACGGTCAGGTGACACACAGCGAATTGGTTCCGGAAATTGCGCAGGAGCCGGATTACGCGGCCGCTCTTGCGGCGGTGAAATAAGTCAGTGCTGGAAGACGATGCTCTTCGCCTCGACGCCGGTTACCGCGTTCAAGGCGGCGAGCATCTTTTCGCTCTTTTTCTGCGTGCCGACAAACTCGACCAGGATCAGGCCGTTGGTCGATGCCTTGATCTCGGAGGCTTCATGCAGGCCAATGCGGGTTTTGATGCTGCCGCCGTGTTTGGTCAGGATATCCTGAACAAGGGAAGCCTGCTTGACGCGGTCGGTGACGTGGATGGCCATAATGATGTGGTCGCTTTTCGTCTTGCTCATGACTGCTCCTGTGGGTTGTGAGATTTGAACACGCGGATGATTCTATGATTTTCCGGCGGAATTGCAAATGCGAATAAATTTAATGTTGACAATGACGATCATGTTATATTTAATTAAACCATTATCGCAGAAAGCGGAGGATTTGAACATGCTTAAATTATCGACCAAGGGGCGTTATGCCGTGCGGATCATGGTTTATCTGGCCGCGCGCGACGATCAGGGACCGGCACGCAAGCAGGACATTGCGGAGGCGGAAGGGATCTCGCCGGATTACGTCGAGCAGATCCTGATCCGGTTGCGGGCCGGTGGTCTGGTGCAGAGTCATCGCGGTGCGCGTGGTGGTTTTACAGTGGCTTGCGACCCGCAACGGACATCCGTGCTGGATGTGCTCGAGGCCACCGAGGGGCCGCTACAGATTGCGCCCTGTGTGCGGGAGGGCTGCGACCACATGACGCGTTGCGCGGTGCAGGGAGTGTGGAGCGAGGCGGCGGAATCCTTGCGCCAGGTTTTTTCCGGCGCGTTGCTCTCGGCCCTGGCGGATAAGGTTTCCGCCCTGCGGACGGGGAATCCGCTGACGTATTCGATTTAAGTGAGTAAAAAACAGGCTGCAAGGCCATCGATAAGGAGAGTGAAAATGCTGACAGGAAATGAAAAACGCGAGACACTTGCACTGCATGCTGGCCAGGTTCCCGATCCGGAGACGGGGGCACGGGCGGTGCCGGTCTATCAGACCACCAGTTATGTGTTCAAGAATACCGAGCATGCCGCCAATCTATTCGGGTTGAAGGAATTCGGCAATATCTACACGCGGTTGATGAACCCAACGACCGATGTGGTGGAAAAACGCATCGCGGCGCTCGAGGGGGGCGTGGCGGGACTGGGAACCTCGAGTGGAATGGCGGCGATTTTTCTCGCCATTCACACGCTGGCGCAGGCGGGGGATCACATCGTGGCCTCGTCGTCGCTCTATGGCGGTACGGATACCCTCTTCCGGCACACGTTCCCGCGACTGGGACTGGAGGTGACGTTCATCGAGGATATCACCGCCGCAAAGGTGACGGCGGCGATCCGCCCCAATACCCGCGCGGTATTTTTCGAGAGCATCGGCAACCCGAAGGGTGACGTGCCCGATATACGGGCGATCACGGACGCGGCGCATGCGCAAGGGGTGGCCACGATCATCGACAACACCTTCGCCCCGCTGCTGTGCCGTCCGATCGAGCATGGCGTCGATATCGTGGTCCACTCACTGACCAAATGGATCGGCGGCCACGGCACCTCGATTGGCGGGGTGATTGTCGACAGCGGCAAGTTCGACTGGGGCAACGGGCGCTACCCGCTCTTCACCGAGCCGGATGGGGCCTACCACGGACTGGTCTACTGGGACGCGCTGCGGGATGTGCCGGGCATGGGCAACATTGCCTACATCATCCGGGCCCGTGTGGACGGCCTGCGCAATATCGGCATGTGCCCGAGCCCCTTCAATTCATTCCTGATCCTGCAGGGGATCGAGACGCTGCCGCTGCGCATTACCCGCCACTGCGAGAACACGCTGGCGCTGGCGCAATGGCTCAAGACGCAGACCGGGGTGGAATGGGTCTCCTACACGGGGCTCGAGGATCATCCGTACCACGCGGTTGCCGCCAAGTATTTGCAGGGCGGGTTCGGTGCCGTGCTCGGCTTCGGCATCAAGGGTGGTGCCGAGGCGGGGGCCAAGTTCATCAACGCGGTCAAGCTGGCGAGCCACCTGGCCAACGTCGGCGATGCCAAGACGCTGGTGATTCATCCAGCCTCCACGACGCACCAGCAGGTGTCACCCGAGGATCAGCTCGCGTGCGGGATTACACCGGAGTTCATCCGCGTGGCCGTCGGCTTGGAGAACATCGCGGACATCAAGGCCGACTTCGCGCAAGCCTTGGCGGTGGCGACGGCCTAGGCGTGCGAGTCATCCACGCTCGCGGCCTTGCGCAGGTAGGGCCAGTAGTTACGCGTGTAGATGAAGAGCGAGAGCACGGTGATGACCAGCGTCAGCAGCACGAAGGCATAGGCGAACCAGCCAGGGACGAACTGCACGGCGGCGGGGGCTTCCTCGCGATAGTAGACCACGCAGATCATGGGGAAGTTCAGCGCCGTGCGCAGTTTGCCCGACCAGTTGGCCTTGCCGCTGGCCTGGTAGATCGCACCGATCGAGCGCAGGAATGTGACCCACTGGTCGCGCGCCAGGAACACCAGCGTCAGCACCAGCATCGCGGTCGCGTTGGCCAGCGGGGTCGTCTCGCCCTCGGCATGAATCGCCATGATGTAGACCAGCAGCGGCATCGACGCCAGATAGAAGAACTTATCCATCAGCGGATCGACGTGCGCGCCGAACTGCGTGACCACATTGAACTTGCGGGCATAATAGCCGTCGAACAGGTCGGTTAACGCGGAAAGCACCAGTGAAGCGAATGTACACCAGAACAGCCAGCCAATCGGCATGTGGGCGTGCACGATGGCCCCCACAAAGAACAACAGCACCAGCGGCAGGCGCACGATGGTCAGAAAGGTGACAAAGGCAAGCTTAAGATGACGACTCATGAGTTCTCCTTGATTGAAAAGGGAGCTTAGAAGATGAGCCCGTAAAAGTCCAATCTTTATGGCGGGCCGGCGATATGGATTGACTTGCCGGGCCGTTACCCGTATAGTTGCACCCGTTTTTGCTGGATTCGGTGGTGGCTCGCATGTCGCCTGGCCGTCCAGCGTTTTCTTTCCCTTCGCGTCCGGCGGGCAGAGATTTCAGTAAACCGCGACCCGGACGGAAAGAACAAGAAAATGAGTATTCCCCATGTATTCGAGGCTCTGATCGAGCCCTTGCAGCGCGCTGTGGCCGACGAAGGCTATACGCAGCCGACCCCGATCCAGGAACAGGCGATCCCGCATCTGCTGGAGGGCCGTGACCTGCTGGGCTGTGCCCAGACCGGTACCGGCAAGACGGCCGCCTTCACCCTGCCACTGCTGCAGGAAATGACCCTGACGCCGAAGAAGGCGGTCCCCGGTCACACGCGGGCGCTGATCCTGACCCCCACGCGTGAGCTGGCCGCGCAGATCGGCGAGAGCATCCGCACCTATGGACGGTACCTCTCGGTCACGCATACGGTCATTTTCGGTGGTGTCGGCCAGAATCCGCAGGAACAGGCCCTGCGCCGCGGTCCTGATGTCGTGGTTGCCACACCGGGGCGCCTGCTGGACCTGATGGAGCAGGGGCACATCCGCCTCGACGCGGTCGAGCTGTTCATCCTGGACGAGGCCGACCGCATGCTCGACATGGGCTTTATCCCTGCCGTGCGCCGGGTGGTCGCCAAGTTGCCGCGCAAGCGCCATTCCCTCTTCTTCTCGGCCACCATGCCGCCGGTCGTGGCAACATTGGCGCGGGACCTGCTGGTGGCCCCGGTCGAGATCACGATTGATCCCGAAAAACCCACGGTCGATCGGATCGACCAGAAGCTGATGTTTGTCGACAAGGCGGACAAGGATGCCCTGCTGGCGGAATTGATCTGCGGGCGGGATATGGACAAGGTGATCGTGTTCACCCGTACGAAGCACGGTGCCGATAAGGTCGTCCGCAAACTGGTGCAGTCCGGCATCAGCGCCTGCGCCATCCACGGCAACAAGTCGCAAGGCGCGCGCACGGCCGCGCTGGCCGGGTTCAAGACGGCGCGGGTGCGGGCGATGGTCGCCACGGATATCGCGGCGCGCGGCCTAGATGTGGACGGCATCACGCATGTGGTGAACTACGACCTGCCGGAAGAGCCTGAGACCTATGTCCACCGCATCGGGCGCACAGCCCGTGCTGGGGCTGGTGGCGATGCTGTCTCGTTCTGCAGCGCGCGCGAGCGCGACTGGTTGCGCGGGATCGAGAAGCTGATCCGCCGGCCGATACCGGTGGACACGACGCATCGTTACCACTCCGAGGCGGCACGCCTCGCGACCGGGGCCGACGCGCGGCCGGAGCCACGCCAGCAGCAGCCGGCGCGCCGCCAGTGTGTCGGCCGTCAGGCGGTGGCCGCCAAACGCCGCACCGGTGGACGCTCGTCAGTGCAGCGTTGACGGCCCCGATGCGAATCTGCTAGGTTTGCAGCATGAAAACAAAACTTTTCTCGATGCTGGGGCTTGTCCTGTTTCTGACGGTTTCCTGCCGGCAGCAGGATTTTCGTGAGCTGACCCTGCATGTGCCGGATATGCATAACCAGGCCAGCGTGCAGATCGTCATGCAGGCACTGGGCCGGGGGCCTGGCATCAAGCCGAACTCGGTGCTGCTCGATCCGGAGAAGCGGGTCATCCGGCTGACCTACGACAGCCTGCTTAGCGCCGACAAGAATTTCGAGTATCTGATATCCAGGGCAGGCTTCGCGGTCAACGGGATCCCGGCCGACGAGAAGGCGAGGGCGGCATTGCCGCCGGAAGCGCGGCGATGAATCCCCTGATCGAGATGTTCCTGGATTACGTGATCCTCGAACGCGGACTCAGTGACCGAACCCGCGAGGCCTATGCGGCGGACCTCGCCAGCTTTAGCGATTTCATGGCGTCGCTCGGCATCATCAGTCCGAACGCGGTGGGGCGCGATCACATTGTCGATTACCTGATGGCGGAAAAGGATCGCGGGTTGAGCGTGAACTCGATTTCCCGGCGGTTGGTGGCAATCAAGGTCTTTTTTGCCTATCTGCAGCGCGAGGGCTTGCTGGCCACGAACGTGACCGATGTCATGGACTCGCCCCGCTTGTGGAAAGTGCTGCCGGGATTGCTCACGCCGCGCGAGGTTGAACGGTTGCTCTCGGCCCCCGATGGGGATGCGCCCGTGGCCGTGCGCGACCGGGCCCTGCTGGAACTTTTCTATGCGACCGGCATGCGCGTGTCCGAGCTTTGCGGTCTGAAGCTGGACGATGTTCACTTTGACGACGGGTATCTACGCTGTATCGGCAAAGGCAGCAAGACCCGGGTTGTGCCGTTCGGCGCGGCGTCCAGGGCGGCGCTGGATCGCTATCTACTGACCGTGCGTCCGAAGCTGGAAAAGAAAGGCCCTTCGCGGTTTGTGTTCCTGACCGTGCGCGGGGAGGCGTTCAGCCGTCAGCGGTTGTGGCAGATCGTGCGGACCTACACGCGGCGGGCGGGCATTGATAAGCCGGTCTCGCCGCACACGCTGCGGCATTCGTTCGCCAGTCATCTGCTGGCCAACGGGGCACCCCTGCGGGTGATCCAGGAGATGCTGGGGCATGCCGATATCGCCACCACGCAGATCTATACCCATGTGGACCAGCAGCGGCTGAAGGCGATTCACCACCAGTTTCATCCGCGAGGGTAGGGGGGATGGGGTGCTGTCAAAAGTTTTATGAAAACTATGAGTGCGCCAAGGAAATCGGTTAACGAGAACGGCGACGAGAACGGGGAACGATTATGTTGCCCGCGACTCGTAATCCGTTCTCGTCGCCGTTCTCGTAGACCGAAAAGAGACCGATTATGAGCGAGCAAGTGTACAGGCGGCTACCGCACGAGCGACTCGATGTCTACGGGATCTATCTGAAAACGGCTAGTTTGTGCGCTGATATTGTGGCAAAGGCTGCACACCCAATCGTGGCATTGGACCATTTGGATCGGGCCATGGAGAGTATAGGCGTAAATCGGATGCGTGGTAACGGGCAACCTGCTGGCTCACCAGCACGAGCAAACTATCTGGATGTCGCCATCGGGTCTACCAATGAATGTGCGACCTCACTCGATATTTGCCTTGCCAGGTGCGTAGTAGACAACTCTACATATCGAGCTGGCATGCAGAACCTCTGGCGGATACGAGGAATGCTGTTGGGCCTGAAGAGAGCCAGTATATCCAGGGCTGTTGGCGAGGAGCAGGCGCAATATGGCACGTTGAGGTTCCCCTTTGCCGCGCTTGACATGTACCAGGTCTCGTTGGATGGAGTCCGGGTGATTCAACCGGTCGTTGATGAGTTAGACCCGAGGGCTCGCACTCGGCGTAAACTGGATACGAGCACCACCGGGACGGTTCTTAATATTGCTGAAGGTCACGGGCGGGAAACCGTAGCCGATCAGAATCGCTTCATGAAAATGGCGCAGGAGCACGTCTATCAGACCCTTCTGATGCTTGACCTGATGGTTGCCAGAAAGGAAACCACCGACTCCCGAATTGCGGAGGCAAAGGCAATGCAAGTGAGAGTCATCGCGATGCTCCACGCCTGGTATGAGCGCAACGAGAAAAGGAATGACCAGCGGTTAACGAGAACGGCGACGAGAAGGGATAACGAGTAGACAGCATCCCAATCGTTCACCGTTCGCGTCGCCGTTCTCGTAGACCGAAATAGAGGAAAAATAGATGGAAAAACGGGGGAGAAAGCCTAACGTAGGCCTAACCCATTGGTAAATAAATGTTTATAGAGATTATGTTCTGTCATCTTTTGACAGAATGATGGAATGACGGAACCGGAAGAGGGAAGTAAAATGGGAGATAAATGTTGAAGATCGGGCGGGGAAATCCATACCGGGAACTGGAGCGGGCCTTGGGGTATCGGTTCCGCGACCGGTCGTTGCTGGAGCAGGCGCTTGTGCATCCCTCGTATCGCTACGAGACTGACGGGGTGGACGCGGATAACCAGCGGCTTGAATTTCTGGGGGATGCGGTGCTGGGGATGCTGACGGCGGCTTACTTGTTCGAGGCCCATCCCGGCAAGCCGGAGGGCGAGCTGACCTCGCTGCGCAGCCAGGTGACCAGCGGTCGCGCGCTGGCCGCGATCGGCGAGGGGATCGGGCTGGGCGCCTACCTGAAGATCGGGCGTGGCGAGGAGCGCTCGGGCGGTCGCCAGCGTGCTTCCAATCTCACCGATGCCGTCGAGGCGTTGATCGGCGCGGCCTGGCGCGATGGCGGCATGAAGGCGGCCGAGAAGGTCGTGCGGCGGTTGATCCTGCCGACGACGGCAGGCTTGGAGAGTCACAGCGCCGCCGCCAATCCGAAGGGGCGGTTGCAGGAACTGTCGCAGGCCCGCTGGAAGCAGTCGCCCGTCTACACGCTCACCGCGACCGAAGGTCCGGCCCATGAAGCGTCTTTCACGGTGGACGTCAGTCTGCCGGACGGCAGCTGCTGGACGGGGCAGGGCAAGGGGAAGCGCGCGGCCGAGACCGCTGCCGCGCGCGCCGCGCTGGCGGATCTTGATCAGGTGTCGGGCGTCAGGTGTCGGGAGTCCTAGGGGAAACCAAAGGAGGCAACGATGCAGGGGGTAAAGTCGAAAATCGAAAGTCGAAATCGATTCTGCTGATCTGGGCCTGGCTTCAGGCGGGACTTGCCTTGGCCGTCCCCTTGCAGGAACAGGCCGATTTTTAGAAATGGGTTGAAAGCGAGCGGTTAGTCATGCAGGCGGCGGATAAGCCGTTTGCGCTGGGGCCGTTCCAGGGACGTTGCCCGCTGGGCTGGGTGCCATCGGACACACCATCTGCAGCGGATACGATCGACCTGCGTTTCCTCGGTGCCAATCCCGCTTCCGCCTTGATGGCGGAGCCCGCGCGGGTCACGCTCTCGCTCGAACGCGCTACTGGTGACGATAACGATTTCGCCGTCTGGCCATCGGCGTTTTCGGGATGGGAGCCCCTGCCTCTCGACAACGGGCTCTGGGGACAGCGCGCACGGCTGCCCGGTACGGATGCGGGACGTCAGATGCTGGTGGTTCGTATTCCGGCAACCGATGCCGTGCTGCTGGAGAACGGGGCGGACGCCATGCTGGCGCGCTTGCACCTGATTCGTGCCGCCACCCGCTCGATCCGCATCCAGACCTTTATCTGGAGTGATGACGAAGACGGCCGCCTGCTGCTCTATGAGCTGATCGAGGCGGCGCGGCGCGGCGTCAAGGTCGAACTCATCACGGATCATATCGCCTCGTTCCGCGACGTCGAGTTGGCGGCGTTCGTCTCCATGGTCAGCACGAACCTCCAGTTCCGCCACTACCGTCCGGCGGCGAATCGGATTGATCCGGTGCCCTTGCAGGAGGTGCTCGACTTCCTGTTGCCGAACGGGACCAATTAGCGCATGCACAACAAGCTGTTCATCGTGGACCATGCCGTGGCGATTACCGGGGGACGCAATATCGAGAACACGTACTACGCGCAGTCCACGGGGATCAACTTCAAGGATCGCGACGTGCTCTTCACGGGACCGGTCGTGACCTATGCCATCCGCTCGTTCCAGGAGTACTGGGATTTCGAGCAGACCGAGCGCACGGAGCGGCTGACCGATGTGCGGCGGGTGATCCGCAGCGGCAAGTTCCGCCGCCGCGAGACGCGGGATGACTTCGATCTCGATGACCGCTTTGACCAGGTCAGCCGCGAGGCGGACGATCCTCAAGTGGTCGAACAGCGTCTGGTCGCGCGGCTCAGCCCTGTTGGGAAAGCCCTTTTCCTGGCGGATCCGCCCGGCAAGGAAACGCGTGCCTACACGGCCTGGCGGCGCGGGACGATCGCCCGTCAGCTTGAGACCATGATGAAATCAGCGCAGCACAGCCTTGTCCTTCAGACGCCGTACCTGGTGCTGGACGGCGGGATGCTCAAGATCTTCAAGGCCTTGCGGCAGGAAAACCCGCAGATCCAGCTGCTGGCCTCCTCCAACAGCTTTGGCGCCACCGACAATCCTGTCGTCTATGCGGCTGGGGTCAAGATGCGCCGTGCGTATTTCCGTGCCGGCATCGATCTGTTCGAGTATCGCCAGGAACCGGCTGTCTTGCGCGAACAGCTTCCGGATTACGAGGCGTTGCTGCGTCGCGGAACGTCGCGCGTGCTGAATCTCGGGGTGCAGGACTCCCGCCCGTTCCTGTGCATTCACGCCAAGGCGATGGTGATCGATGAGCGCGTCGCTTTTGTCGGCTCCTACAACTTCGATCCGCGCTCGATTCAATTCAATACGGAGCTCGGCCTGCTGGTGCATGATCCGGCGTTTGCCGCCAAGGTGCTGCAAAGTGTGCTGACGGATGTCCGTCCCGAAAACAGCTGGGTGCTGGCGAAGCGCAAAACGCCGCGAACGGGCGAGGAGATCAGTCGCGGCATGCCGTCTGACGAGAGTGTGACGCGGGGGGCGCTCGACCTCTGGCCGTTCCGCCATACGTCGGGCTACGCGCTCAAAGAGGGACACCCGGTGCAAGTACCGGGGACGCCGCCATTCTACAGCAGCTACGAGGATGTCGGCACCTTCCCGGGAGCTGGCGATGAGGAGCTGGCGATGAAAAAGATCATGGCCGCGCTGGCGACCACGCTCAGCGGGCTGGTCGTGCCGTTGCTGTAGTGGCTTGTCTGTCACTTCAAATTAGACCACAGCATATTGTGGTTTTATCTCTCTTTGGACACAACTACTGCCTGTCCATTTCGGATTACGAGAACGGCGACGAGAACGGTTAACGATTCAAATGTCCACTCGTAATCCGCTCTCGTCGCCGTTCTCGTTCACCGATTTCCGAGCATAAGCATGTAGGTCGTGGCGCCCTCGCCCGACCGACGAGCATAAGTCGCCTGACAGCCAACTGACCGCTGCCGGGCAGCCAACGCTGCTTATGCTCCGTGCTTATGCTCGGATGGACAGGCGAGGGCGCCTGTCCTACGATACGTCGCCCTCATATTCTTCCCAAGAGCCACCTACCTCGTTTTCGCCCCCCCCAGTGGGCGGGATCTCGTCTACCAGCTTTCAACGAGTGACACAACCTCACTTTCACCGCCTAGATTGGCCAGCAGTTCGCAGACGCGTTGGGCATAGCCCGGCAGGATCATGTCGGCGCGCACATCCGCCAGGGGCTGGAGCACGAAGCGGCGCTGTGCCCAGCGAGGGTGGGGCAGGGTCAGGGAATCGGTGTCGCGGATCTCGCGGCCCGCATACAGGATGTCGATATCAATCGGCCGCGGCGCGAAGCGGTCATCGCCGCGTACGCGTCCCATTTCAGCCTCAATCGCATGAATCTGCTCCGAGACCGTCTCGACGCGTAATTCCGTCTCGATGACCAGTACGGCATTCAGGTAGGCCATGTTCTGGTATTGCGGCTTCACGCCGACAGGCGCGGTCTCGTAGATGCGCGAACGCGCAACCACCCGCGTCGTGGGCAGCGCCGCGATACGGACGCCCGCTCCGCGTAAATTCGCCAGGCGGTCGCCCAGATTCGTTCCCAGGCTGAATGCGATTTCCATACCTCCACCTTGCCTATAACCTAGATCACTACATTTTGTGGTTTTGTCTCTCTTTGGGCACAACTACTATCTGCTTATTTCGGATTACGAGAACGGCGACGAGAACGGTTAACGATTCAAGTGTCCACTCGTAGTCCGCTCTCGTCGCCGTTCTCGTTCACCGATTTCCGAGCATAAGCATGTAGGTCGTGGCGCCCCCGCCCGACCG
>CAZOXS010000166.1:0-3494 GCA_964583785.1 uncultured Victivallales bacterium | reverse complement strand
GTCCATACCAGAGCTTAACAGCGGTGCTTCCCGCATGGAATCATTCTTCTCGTTACGGAAAACCATCTCGATTCCCAATGCATCGATCACGCGCATAGAACACGGGCAATACTCCATCGCAACCACGTCAAACAGAGTCTGCGGACCGAAAACGAACACCGAGCATGTAAAAGGAGTACCAATGGGCACCTACTGCTACGGCTACGTGCCCCGAGCGGATTCCGGCTTTAGAGACACGCGGCTTATTGACGCCCATATTGAGAACCAGCAAGTCAAGCTCGGCGACATGGAAATTCAGGATCTGTATTTTAGCCTGGTCGAGGTCCGGCACTGCAAATACTGGCATCCCACCGACCACGGTTTCGTCGAATGCCGCCACCTGAATCGCAGGGCAATGTGGATACCCGAGACGGGCGAGATTGTCGATAAGGCGATCAAGTATTTTGGTTCTTTAGAAGAATTGGAAAAGCAAATTACCGGCAATCTTCTCGGTGATGGTGTGAAGGAATGCAAGCTCAACCGAGACGGCCCAGACTGGGAAATCGACCCCGATCAGGATTCTCCCCGCATTGAAGCCTGAAGTGGCGGAGCCCGCAGCGAAGCGGGCAGGGGGTGCCGGAACTGCGCCACCAGTCCACGGGTTCCCAAGTCCAACACTGCGGGCTCAAAAAAGAGCTACGTGCGTTTTTACCAAAAGCGGGGGCTGCATCCTTGCAGATGCCGGGCACACCCTTACGCACGAAGCTGAAGGTGAATCTACTTGATTCCCTTCATCAGGTCAACTTCTGTTTCCCCCTCTTCTGTTCCCTCTCCTCTGTAACGTTCCCTGGTGCTCGTCTCGCACTCAAAATGAGCCACCGCCCTCATCCCCCCAGCAACACCCGCAACCGCCCCATCTCCTTCTTCGTGGCCGTCCCCTCCGCCACTTTCCCCGCCAGTTCGGCCCGTTCAATTTCTGCTTTCGACTTTCGACTTTCGACTTTACCAGTAAGCACCTCCGGCAACGCCCCGGTCAAGGCCGCCTTGAACTGCTCCCGGTCCGGCCGGAAGTAATGCTTCAGCACCACTTCCACGGTCGCATGACCCGTCACCCGCCGCACCAGCTCCACCGGTACCCCCGCCGACAATGCCAGCGTCACCCACGTCGCCCGCAAGGCGTGCCAGTCCCGCACCGATGCCATACGCCCATTGTCGCGTTCAACCTGGGTGGCTTGCTTGATGGCCTCCTTTACGATTTTACCGCGGCCCCGCATCACGGGTGTCTTGACGATTATCTGTGCGTCGCGCACATATTGGGCCACGGTTCCCTTGGGTAGTCCGGTGGCCGCCATGATCTCGCCATAGCTGGCACCCGCGACATAACGCTGGAATACATCCACGATCCGTTCCCGGCGTGTCCCTTCCGGCAAAGCCTCGCAGATCGCTTTTGTCCCTTCATCCGCCACCACCGCATATCGTGCTTTATCATCGAGTTCCCCGAACGCGACCGCCGCCAGCTTCTTGAACCGTCTCGAGATACCGGTTGGGTTCTTCTTCAAGAAGCGTACGGCCTCCGGAAAGACATAAACCGGGTCATTACCCTGGCGGGACAACAGCACTTCGCGCAGTGACTCAAAGATCGGGATCTCGACGGTCTCCCCGGTCTTGCTCGTCTTTACCGTCAGCATGCCGCCTTGCAGATCCACGTCCGACCATTTCAGGTTGCACACATCCCCGCGCCGCATTCCCGTGCTCATCGCGCAGACGAGTAGGGGATAGAGGAACTCATCGCTCCGTGCGTGTGCGATCAACTGTTCCAGTTCATGCGGGCTGAATGGCTTGCGGTGTACCGTGCCGACGCCTTCCCCGCCTTTACGACTCGGGACCAGCCGGACAAACGGATTCTCGGAGCCAGTCGGCAGCATCCGGGCAAACGCGCTGCGTAGCAGCTTGAAGCAGTCCCGGACCGTCTTGGGCGCGAAATCGGATTGGAGCTTGGCCACCCATGCGTTGGCATCATCCTTCGAAACCTCGTAAAGGAATTCGATTTGAGGATTCCTCTCGCGTACGAAATCGGCAAACCGGTTGAAGACGGTGGCGCAGTTATCCAGGTGCTGTTTCGTGGCGGGGGCGCTGCGTCCGATCTTCCGCCAGCGCTCCGCCAGCTCATCGAGGCGGACGTACTCCAGCTTGCGCCCTGTCTTCGACTCGATCAGTCGTTCGGTCAGGTGGTCGGCGCGCCCTTTGGTTTGGCTCTCACCGGCGATCTGTTTCAGAGCCTCTTCCGCCTGCGTGCGGCTTCGCTCGAATAACGCGTCCCCCTGGTCGCGCAGCGAATCAGCGGGAGGGGTTCCCCGCCATTTGACGTTAAGGTTGACCACAGTCGTCTTGCCGTCGATCTGGAAATGCCCATACCAATAGGGCCTGTAGGTTTTGCCGTCGCGCTGCTTCTTTAGTTTCACTGGCATTGGATACTCCCCTCTGTTACGTTGTGAAACAGATTGCCAGTATTTGTCAATCAAGACAAGAAAAAAGACACACAATAGGACACACAAGCCACTAAATCAGCATAAAAGCTTAATAAATAAGGCAAATCAGACTAAAAGCACCAGGCTTCGAACCTGGGAGTCGGCGGTTCGAACCCGTCCGGGCGCGCCACTTCTGCAATCCTATGATAATCTCTAACCTACTGTGATTATTGGCTTTAATGCGTGTTTTTGGCCGATTGCTCAGGTTTTGGTCGTGTTGTCTATTTCGTGAAATAGTGTGTGATTTGGGGCTTATTTCCATACACGTTCCATACACGCGGTGGGCTTAAAGACTGGGCTTTTTCCACTTCAGCCACGCATACCAGACGACGGTAACGGCTCCAGTCCGCAGTCTCGCCCGCCATTTCGGCACCCCGTAGGCGCGTTGCAGGTCGTAAG
The DNA here is from genome assembly GCA_964583785.1 of uncultured Victivallales bacterium. Taxonomy (GTDB): domain Bacteria; phylum Verrucomicrobiota; class Kiritimatiellia; order UBA8416; family UBA8416; genus UBA8416. The sequence goes on along the minus strand of CAZOXS010000166.1, from coordinate 588 downwards.
AGTTTTTACTCGCCGTGAAATCCCCGTACCCGCGCCCCCAGTCGAAGTCATGCCGCAGGCAGGGCGGGAAATCCTTCGTCGGCCAGTGCAGCTCGCTGACCGCCGTACAGCCGTCGCAGTCCTCAAACCAGTCCCAGGCATCCGAGTCGAGCGCCTCAAGGATCAGACCCCGCTGCCGCAGATCCAGCCTGAACACATCGAAGCGCTTCTCGATCCGAGCCCGTTCACTCTCTTTTGTCACTACCCGGCTCATGCCGCCGCCCCCCGCAGTACCGCCTCCCGGATCAGCAGCGCCAGCCCGCCCGCGAACCCCACCAGCAGAGTGTCCCGCCGATAATCCCCGTGACCCACAACAAGAGCCTCTGCGCCTGATCGTGGCGGTCCAGCCGCGTCTGCATACTCACACTGCCATTATCCCGGAAAAGCCGCTTCTCGATGCTCGCAAGCTTCATCAGCAGTTCCTGCTGCTTCTCCATCATCATCTCGCTGGTCCGCCCGCAGGCGTCCAGCGTCACGGATTTGCTTGTTGCTTCGGCCATGGCTTGTCCTCCTATGGGTTGCTTGTGATCGCGTTGGTAACTGTCCCCG
>CAZOXS010000165.1:0-5885 GCA_964583785.1 uncultured Victivallales bacterium | reverse complement strand
AATAAACTGATGGAAGCCGGAAATTCCTTGATTCGTTCTATTTTCGAGGCGGGTCGCAGACGGTTAAAACCCATTCTTATGACCAGCCTCACCACCATTTTGGCCATGGCGCCGTTAATGTTTCAAAAGGGCCTGGGCGCCGATTTACAAAAACCAATGGCACTCGCCATCATCGGCGGAATGTTTATCGGTACTTTGGTGAGTTTGTTTTTTATTCCGCTGATGTATTATTTGTTGAAAAAGAAAACTATATAACATGAAAAATAAGCAATTCTATTTTTACCTCGCATTTATTTCCTCAATAATTTCTTGTTCAAACGAAACACAAAAATTAAAACAGGAATTAAGTATCCAAATGGATACAATTGTTGTCAATATTTCGGCAAAAGAACAACCTTATTATTACGCAGTCGATGGATATATTGACAGCATAACCAATCATCCCATTTTTATTGGTTATAATCACTACATGCACAGTTTTGATCATTTTGATATTGTTGATAAGAAATTGGTTAAAAAGATTGAACTTGAAGAACAAGGCCCAGATGGAGTTCCCTTAAATGGTTCTTTTAAGTTTTTAACCGGTGATACTATAATTTACCGAAATCAGGATCGATTTTTTATAATGAATGGGCAAGGTAAAGTTGTTGAAAGAATAGATCTATTTAATTATATTGAAGATTCTGAATACTTATTTCGGAGAGGAGGAATAACTCTGGCTTCCCCCGCCAATAACATCACATATAAAAATGGCAGGTTATTTACACACATTTTGCCCCGCGAATATTTTTACTGGGACGATTCCTTTTACGCGAAACCATTTTTAGCTTCAATAAATATTGATAACGGAGATATAAAATACCTAAAAACGAATTATCCTTCGGAAGCATCGTCTGAGAATCAATTTGGACAACTTTTAAGTCCATTTACCTTGCTTGTGGATAACTACTTGATTTATAATTTTTCTTTCTCCTCTAAAATATTCAGACTTAATCTTAGCACTCAAAAGTTAGACGAATTTGATGTTCAAAGTAGTTTTACCGATAATACGTGCAAACCACTACCCAAAAAGATAAATTCCAGTATGTCTCAAAGGGAGAGGACGACAATAGAAGGTAATCATTTTATGTCAGGAACTTTTTTTAATAAAGTTGTTTATGATCCTTACCGTAACATTTATTACAGAATTCACAATGGTGTGCCAATTGAACGAGATGGTATAAAAATCATTGATTTTTATTTGTGTGTTTTTGATTCAGATTTCAAAAAGCTGGGAGAATTTGAAATTGACCGAAACTTGTATGTGAGCAACTATTTCTTAATAAAAGATGGTCTGATACTCCAAATAATGAATAATGATAACATAAAAGATATTAATAAGCTGAAATTATGCAGAGTGAAAATTGAGTTTAGAATATAAAAACAAATAAATAAAGCTACCATATGAAAATGATTAAAAATATAATCCTTCTTATTTCTGTAACTGCTATAATTAGTTGCTCAAAAGTAAACAAACGTATTATTGGTGTTATTAATCCGGAAACCGCAGAAATGACAAACTTATCGCTTTCGGATTTTGCCGAAGATTTGCAGTATATTCCTTTGGACAACAATATCCAAATAGGAGGAAATATAAACCGGCTCGAAATCGTCGATAGTTTGCTATTTGTTGGAGCAGTCCAAACCGAATTATTGGTTTTTGACCTCTATGGTAATTACAAAAATAAAATTGGCAAAATAGGAAAAGCACCGGGCGAATATCGGTTTGGTTCGTGGTTTTCTTTAGACAGTAAAAATAAACTGGTTTACTTGTTGGATGGAAAAAAAGTAAAAGTCTATTCTTTTGATGGAACATTCATTAACGAGTTTTCATTGGAGAAGTACGATGCTGATTTTCAGGATATACTATATAAAAATGGCTTTATTTATTTAGCTGAATTTATTTCGTTCGGACATGCCAAATACGATTGGCTGGTTTTGGATGAATCGGGAAATCCGGTTTTTTCAAAACTTAATTCAATTCCACGGTTTCAGTCTCAGGAAGGTGGTTCTGGTTTTGTTTTTTCCAACGATAAGTTTGTTTATTACCTGAATCAATATAACGATACTCTGTTTCAAATCAACGGTACCAATTTTGAGCCGGCTTACCTTTTTGCAAAAGGAGAATACAGACCACAGCTAAGTAGTGCAGAGAATTCCACTCCCGGTTTTAATATTCTCGATATAACTCAAACCAACAAAACGATATTTGTCAGGTATTTTCTGAACGAAACATTTTATTCAGGATATTTTGATTCAACAAAACAAAAACTAATACTCTTAAATTCAGCTAAAAACTTAAACTACCGCGACGAAGGACCGGGAATAATAAACAATTTGGATACCGGTCTTTCTTTTGTTGTTAAGAACCATGCTACTATAAATAATACGGAATATTTAGTGGCTTACCGTTTTGCATACGAAATAAAAACGCATGTAGCATCCGAGGTCTTTAAAAACTCCACACCAAAATACCCCGAAAAGAAAAAACAACTGGAAAAACTGGCAAACAGTTTAAACGAAAACGATAACCCGGTATTAATGTTGGTGAAATTGAAAGAATAAAAACAAGCAGATAAATACCGTTAAATAAGCAAATTCAACCGTTTAATAGACAATGCTTTTAATAAACAGAATAATTTGTCTCCTTTAAAAAAATAAAAAATTACCATAAATCATTAATGAAATGAAAAAACTATCCATTTTACTCACACTGATTATTGTCCTATTTTCCTGCACACAAAAAAAGGAAGTAGATAATATTGTTGATTTTACCTTAATCACTGAACCCAACTCAACCAATTTATCAGAACTGGGATCAGAAATAACCTACATCCCGCTCGAAACAAATGCAAGTTGCATAATACAACAAATTGACAAGTTGATTTATGAAGGGGGATCATATTTTTTAAGATCAACAAACGAAAACAAAGTAACCCCTGAAAAGGGCGCTCCCCCACCACCTCCAATGCCGCGAATAAGGTCTCTTTACCGGTTCTCAAAAAACGGAGAATTTATTTGCCAAATAAGTCGTCAAGGAGGAGGGCCTTCGGAATTCAGATACATTCGGGATTTTTCGTACAATAAAAGCAACAATACAATAGATATTTTTATCCCTAACGACATCAAAGAATTCTCGTTAGATGGAATATGGGAAAAAAATACAACTATTGAATACAACGGGAAGGAGGTGTCTTCGATAGGTTATACCAACAATCAGATTCTTGGGTTCGTCGAAAATGCAGAAGGTCAAAACGAATATAGCTTTGTTCTATACAATGCAAACGGTCAGATCATAAATAAGTATAAAAACAAGTATAAATTTAATATTTCAACAGGTGCTATTTATTTCCAACCTGAGTGTATATTTTATCAGTACAACGGAATTTTGCATTGTAAGGAACTTAATTCCGATACTATTTTTTCTTTTGATAAAGGCACTTTTATACCCAAATACATTTTAAAACAGGGTGAAGCGAAATATACAACTGATTTGAGAGAAAAAAGCATGACTACGAACCTCACTAAATATATTATCCAAAAAAATCTCTTTGAATCAGAAAAATATCTTTTTTATCAGTACAATTGGGAAAAAAGATACAATTGCTTTATTAAAAACAAATCAAATGGGACTCAATATTTAATCGATAACGAGACAGGCCTGGTTAATGATATGGATAACGGTCCAAACTTTAAAATTCAAAACACTCTAACCGTTGATGGCACAGAATACATGGTTTCCTGGATTAATGCCTTTGAACTCAAAGCCCACGTTGCGTCCAACGATTTTAAAAACTCCACTCCCAAATCTCCTGAAAAGAAAAAAGAACTGGAACTGCTGGCTAACAGCCTTAACGAAAACGATAACCCGGTTTTGATGTTGATAAAATTGAAAGAATGAAAGCCGTATGTAAAAACCGCTCGCCATCGCCATTATCGGAGGTATGTTTATCGGCACTTTGGTGAGTTTGTTTTTTATTCCGCTGATGTATTATTTGTTGAAAAAATCAGGGATGAGGAATTGAATTATACGTTAAACTGTTATAGTAAGAAAATATGGAATTTTTTTGTTGCAATAGCTCCTTCCCAAATAAAAACCAGAACATACAATTTGATGCTTTTTATTACAAATCATGCTTTTTTACCAAAAATCAAGTTGTCTAAAAGTCCTATTTTTTTTGTGTTTTGGGTCAATTTTTGAACATATTTAAATAAAAGGCAAAAACATTTCACTCCTGTAATATGTGTTTTTTTGAAATTTTCACGAATTATCCTTGATTTTACGTGAAAATTCAAGAGCAAAAACCGACGATTTAAAATTATAATCCTGACAATTAACAAAATAGGTATTTCAATGAAATAAATTACCCGAAAGTACTATTTCATTATACCTCTTTATTAATTAGATTTAACGTAAAAAAAATCAAATAAAATTTGAAAACCATACACGAAATTTAGATACCGGATGGGGCATAAAAAAGGGCGGCAAACTTTTACCCGCTAAAGTAATTCAGTTGTGCTGCCCCTGCTCCCACCCTAAAAAGAAGGAGGTGAAGTGACAAAGATAACGATTTAACAAGAACTATAAAAACCAAACAATACGGCTCAACACTTCAAGTGTTTGTCTCTGAGAAGTTAGAGATCGATTGCGCTCAAGCCTTTTTTGATAAGGAATTATGTGCTAGCTTATTTATATTTTTAAATTTAATAACATGAATAAAAAATTATTGCTTTTAGTAGCTACAGTCTTAGTGGTAATTGGTTTAGGCACCATAGCTCCTGATGCCATTGCAGATAAATATTACGACAACAGATCTGACGAATGGGATCCCGAACAACACTGTTACCGACAATGTGTTGCGGATGGTTCAAGTTGCTATTACATGGATGATTATCCTTATGATTGTTAAAGAATGAAAAAACGGTTGCTTCTTTTTGTTAGGAAGCAATCGTTTTTAAACCTCTTAAAAAACACCTTTTAAACGCAATTTACATTATGGAAAATAGAGTTTTAAACAAAAAGTACTCACACTTACATTTAGCACTATTTATTCTAGTTATTCTGGCCGCGATTGTTTCTTTTTCCGCTTGTCAGAAAATGAAAGAAAAAAAATCGGAGATAAAACACATAAGTGTTGAAACGAATAAGGCACAGGAAATGTTATTGAGCGATTTTGCTACTCAAATAACTTACCTGAAATTGGAAAGCTCGGCTTCGTGTTTATTTTCCAGCATAGATAAACTAATTATTAATAAGTTCGGAATATTCATTTTAGATAAATACAGCAGTAGGAAAGTCTTTCATTTTGATGTCGATGGACAGTTTATTAGAAGCATCGGAACTGCCGGCCAAGGAAGTGGCGAATACATTTTACCTTCCGATTTTTTGGTAAATGAAAATAATCACCAAATTGAAATCATTGACAATTTCACTCGCAGCAATTATATATTTGATTTTCAAGGTAAATTCGTAGAAAAAAAGAATTATAAAGATTATAGGATAACTTCTTTTATTCATCATGGCACAGATGAATACCTTATTAATCTTGGCGACAATAAATAGGACTCTGAGCGGTCGGCACGACCCAGCGATGAGTCAGTGTTGAACTACATCCCCGACCAGAGGCCAAAAGTTTTTTTTTATGTACTTATTGACGGTTTTTGATGTTCTGTGATGAAAACCCGAACAAACGTTCTTTGAATTATTGCAGGTTTTTGTGTTTGTTAAGGTCTTTTACAAAGCTATAATAATTTAAAATTAAGCTGTTTTCTTCACTTTTCGTTCACAGTCAGGCATACCTTTCCCAGCCAGCGCCGTAAGCGCTGTACCGGAGTTGTTGGTTACG
>CAZOXS010000164.1:0-11167 GCA_964583785.1 uncultured Victivallales bacterium | reverse complement strand
TGTCCAATCCGAGATCGTCACATTGTTGTTGGTGCTCCAGTACGCATGCACCGTGAATACAGAACGCGGCGCATTGAGTGTACCTAAAAGTGTCGCCGTCGTTTGCGCCACATTCGTGGCCGACGTTCCCGCCACATTGACGAGCACCGTTGCTCCGGATTTGGGAATCGTAGAATAGAAGGGCTGCGCATCGGCCCAAGCAGTACCGATCACGTTCTCGCCAAAAATACGGTATTGATACTGCACGCCATACGTGAGGCTTGCCAACGCGGAACTGAAGCTGGTTCCTTGCGAAATCATGCCCTTGGCGATCCGGTTCGGCCAATTCAAAGTGCTGTTGGTTCCGGCATCGGTGGTTCCCCATACGAACGTGACTTCCGCAAACGAACCGGCCGTCAACAACCCGGCTAGCGTTGCCGTTCCATCGCCTGTCGCCGATACCCCGGGATTCGACAATACCGGCGGTCCGACGGTCTCGAAGCTATTCGTTGCGCCCCAGATGACATCGGAGCTATTCGAGGCCGAGAAGGTGTAGTAATACGTCGTATTGCCGACCAGATTGATCAGTCCGTGCAGTAACGCCTGGCCGACCTTTTCGCTGTAGGTGCCGACAATCGCTGTATCCGCCGCCGTATCAGCAAGCCAATTAGCAGAGCTGACATTGTTGTTCGTGCTCCAGTAGGCCCGTACCGTGCGGTTGGTGTAGGGCACATCCAGCTTCCCTTCGAGGACCGCACTGGATTCGGTAATATCGCGCTTGGACAAATCGTAGATCTCGTCGGCACCAACCGTCACGGTCAGAATGCCCGAGCCACTGAATAATGTCGCACTCTCGTAGTCCGCACCACTGCCACTAGCACCATGCGTACCGCGTGGCTGCACCGACCCATCCACAAAAAGCTGGAAGACCGTTTCGCTCGAGTCCAGCACCACCTTGGAGGCCGCAGTTGTATCTTTCGCACCTGTCAGCGAGAGAATCGCCGTATCGGCAATCGCATTGGTAATACCCGCACCAATGAAAAGCGAGGCATTTGTGTTGATCGCGACATCGCCCGTCCCGAAGGATCCATTGATATGCGCATAGACCCGGTGTCCCGTGCCTGCAATCGTACGCGTGGCCAGACCACCGCTGAAGCTGTTGGCCATCGTGAAGTGGAATTGGTTGCCACTATCGCCCGCCAACGTCAGTTTGCCAGCATCGCTGATCGGCCCGATAAACGTCACATTATTCCCACTGGAACCGCCCTGCACCTCGGCATTGCCCAGCAATACAATGGCCGGATTGATGCTCACCGTCGTGAACGCCTTCAGGGCACTCCCGCTGTTGAGCTGGATCTGATACGCTGATCCGGGCAACACGCCCGCCGCAGATGCGTTCGCAAATTCCAGCGAGCTGTCGGGATCCAGGATCAGGTTGCCCGTATAGGCTGGCGGCGCCCCCACCACCACAGCTGCTATGTTCGTGGAAATGCGCGGGCTTTCCTCGCCGGTCGGGACCACCCCATTCTTCCAGTTGGCAGCCGTATTCCAGGAGTCAGCTCCCGCATTGTTGGTCATGATGTTGGCACCCAGCGTCTCGGCGTAGGATACCGCCGACCAGGCATTCTCGTTCCCATAGACATCGCGCGCCAGGATACGGAAGCCGTACAACGTTCCCGCCGACAAACCGGTATCCGTCCAGCTCGTACTCTCGGCCCATCCCGAATCCTCGGTCGTTGTCACATTCTCGAACTTGTACAAGATCGGACCGACACCGTTGGTCACGCTCTCGGACGTCATGCTGATCGCGGTCTTGCTGTCGGCAGCCGGTGCGATACTGAACGTAAGGGGATCTGGCAGAACGGGCGGTGGATCAATCGCCGTTTCCAGCCGTACATTGTCGACAGCCATCACATATTGCCACTCACCCGAAGCATACTTGACCCGGATCGCCAGGGTCTCTCCAATCGCCACATGATTACTAGGAGAAGTATATTCCAGTTCGACCACTCGATCCGCTAAATCGTGCTCTGCAATTTCCCAGCCGGCAACGGCTTCCGCTAGCATCGTACTGCCCGCATACAGAGCCACGGAGTAATATATTCCGCCCAGACCATATTCCGCCGCCACATTGAGACTGAGTCGGTAGTACGCATCACCCTCAAGTGTTTCCTCGATACCGGTCGTTTGGATATATCTCTCACTCCAGACATACGCAGCTTGCTGGCCGTATGGCGTTACCATCGACCCTGAATCTTCATTCCACAAACCAGCACGAACATCGGGTTCATCAGCCAATACTTTATAAATCGCCCAATTCGGTATCAAGGTTTCAATACGCCCCGCCACTACCGGCGTTTCAAAGCTGTCATAGAAAATCGTACGCAACGCGGGCATGCTGCTGACCTCGGTCGAGTTCAGGCTGCTGTAGGTTGCCGTTTCTGCCTGCACGATATAATAGTAACTCATACCGTTGTTGACGTTGGTGTCGGCATACCCATTGAGATTCGTCGTGGCAATCGGCGTGTAAGGACCGCCAGATACCGTACCGCGCATCACAACGTAATTGGTGGCGTCAGGATAGGCATCCCAGTCGAGCGTGATCTGGCCAATTCCAGCCGTCGCTGCAAGTCCCGTAACCCGTGCTCGTGTTACCGCCGACGCCTGTGCGGAATTGTTGCCTTCCCCAAGCGTATTGAGCGCCGAAACCACGTAGTAGTACGTGATATTGTTCAAAACTGAATTGTCGGTATAGGATGTCCCGGACAACGAGGCAATCGGTGTATAGGGGCCACCCGGATTCGTACCCCGCTTGAGGCGATACGTTACCGCCCCCTGGGCGCTCGACCAGGACAAACCAATCTGACCCTCACCGGCGACCGCCACCAGATTAGTGGGCGTGGATGGCGGACCGAAACCAATCTCGATATTGTCGATCGTGACTTGCCCATCCACGTTCATTCCACTAAAGGATGGTGAACTGGCATCATAGAAATCAAACCCGGTAACAACAGGTGTCTCATTGATCGACAAGTTCCAGGTCTTGGCATAATGATCCAAAGCAACCCGGAAGTACGCCCAGTTATTGGTATTGAGCGTTACCACATTGCCCATATTTGTGGCCGTAGCACCATCGAATGCCACAATATACCCGTCGGTATTGACATAAAACGCGTACGTACTGCCTGCAGGCGGTGTGTGTTCATGCTGTGCAAGTACCGGTTTGGCACGCCATTGCAGCACCACGCTCATGGCCTGGTTGGTGAAGCTGTAACCCAGTCCCGCGCCCAGACGCGTGCTGCGGGCGGCCTTCGTGCCGGCGTACGTGTCGGTGGATTGCACGTCGACATAGGTGGATTCCCAGCCGCGCTGGCCATCCAGATCGCCAAGCTCACGGTACTCGAACGACTCACTGAAGGGGATGATCGGCAAGTGCTCAGGGTTCGTGCGGATGGTCTGCGTGAGCGTATCGTACGTTCCCATCGTAACATTGAGCAGATTGGTAAGCGTGAAAACCAGCGCATCATCATGCTCCGCATAGTTGAAGGTATCGCGGTTAATCGTGAACGAGAAGGATTTCGACGTTTCCCCCGGCATAAAGGTCAGCGTGCCATCCGCCGCACTGTAACCGTAAACTTGCATGGCCGTGCCACTATCGGACAACACATAGTCGACCGATATCGGCTGCCCGAACGCCCAGCTCAAGGTGGCCGTTACCGTCACCTCGGTAACACCCACTCCGATTTCCTGCGTATCACTTGAAAATGATATACTCGGAATGTTGAAGGGGGACTCGGTATTGATCACAATATCGTCGAATTGGACAACGGCCGTACCTGTGGATGACAACCGGAACTCCTCGTACGTATCTGGTGAGGTCGCACTCCGAAACGCAAGTCCCGCCTGGACCAGCGCGCCATCCACGTACAAATCCCATGTGCGGGTGACATAATCAGCCTGCACCGTGAACCGCGACCAGGCAGTGGCGGTCACCGACGTCACAGTCGAACTGATTACCCCATTGTACGCACTGACACTGCCTGCATCGTTGATAGAAAATACGGCATGTCCCCCACCCGCATCGATGTTAGCCGAACCGCTGCCGGAAACGACCGGACGCAGCCAGAAGTCGGTCCAGACATTCGTTTGCCCATCCAGAAATAGCTGAAACGCTTCCCCGCCTGCCGCAAGCTGAACGCCCAACACGCCCGCCGCCCCATTCTCGGTGTTCTGGGCTTCTGCTGCGACCGTCCCCCCATGCGCAAACCAACCGTACTGTCCGTTGAGATTGCCCGGCGAGACGTTGATGGTTTCCCCGTACATGACCCGTGTCTCGAAGTTGTCGATCAAAGGCATGGTCTTGGACGACGGGATTCCCTCGAAGACGCGCACTTCATCGAGCAAGGTATGCCCGTCGCCTGTATTGTCCACGAACCCGATTTCCTTCAACCCGTCATAATCCTTGTACCAACCATCATGCAGCATGTGGGTAAAGTCTGTTGCAGTGGATCCGCGGTAGGGCTTATACATGTCAAAATCATTTACGACCAACTCATCACCCACCCACAAGGACCAGCGCTTAGTCACGTAATCAGCCGTCACCATCATGCGCGTGGGGCCCGTGATCGGCGTATGCGACAATTCCTGCAACAGATGTCCGTTATACGCATTGACTAGGCCATTGGTCTTCACAAAGTAACGCACCGTCGTCATCATCTTGTAGTAGGTGCTCGGATTTTCGTACGTCCAACGGCTGTGTTGCCAGAACATGGTGCCATAACGCGAAAGCGTGCTCAGCGCGTTGGTCGGTGCCGTGGCATTGCTCAAATCCAGCATGTAGCGCACCGTCACCACCGATGCCTTGTCAAATTCACCCGAGGAGGAAGGAAAACCCATTCCCGGCTCACGCGTGTAGGTGCCGAATTTATTGAGCAGAGACATGCCCGCAAGACGCCCATACGCATTAGACGCGACCGCCTCGCCTCCTGGGTAACCTGCCCAACCATGGTATTGATTCGGCAATATGCCATACCCCACCCCAGGCCCGGTCGTAAAAACGGACCAACCATTGGAACCAACCAGGGAGGAACTATCCGTATACGTGAAATTCTCATAATACGGTAGCGGGCTGAATTCTGCTTTTGCCCCCAAAGCGGTAAACAACAAACTTGCAAACGCTACCACAATCGTAGCGCCCCACCCTCTCTGTGCTCTGTGTGTCATGCTCTGCCTCCTGGGGCTACTTCATATAGAAAAAGTGAACAGCATTCGTTTCTTCCAATCCGCGGCGGCGGTTCAATTGATACTGGAAGTCCGTGTATTCCCAGCCACCACTCTCCTGCATCGGGATATTCTTGTAACGAAAATCTTTCAACACCCCGATCTGGTTGGAGACCGCAACCTGGTCCAACAATAACTCGGACATGAGATGCAGCCGGGCTGCCCGGTTACTCCAGCGGTTGGTGCCGCCGGCAACTTCCGCGGCTACAATTTCGGGAATGGTGTGCTGTAGCATGCTCGCCTCGCCGGACGCATATTTGTGATGACGATCCCAGTAGCTCTCTTCTGCCAGCCCTTGGATGTTAAGCAGTGCCTGGTCGCAGTCCGTCCCAGGGAACAAACCCAGTATGCCAATCGGGCTAATCAGGTATTTGGCATACACCTGATCGGGCGTGCTGGTGGCAGGGGACAATGTTGACAACGGCACGGGGCGCGGTGTCCCCTCATCGGGGATTCCTGTCATATCGGTACCGTTGGAAGTCCGCGCATTGAAGGCCGCTGCCAATTGGTTCGCCGTGGCAGGCGCAATAGACCCATCCCGCTCGATGATGCCCGTGATCGCATCCCAGTAGGCCTGCAATTTATAAGGATCATCGTAGATGACTTCACCATCGCTGACAATATAGCAGTTGGTCATGAAGTCGTTGAATAGCATGAGTAAATCGCTCTCCGTGCCGACGGCACGGTAGACATCTAATGCGGCCACGATCACAAAGTCGTTTTCGTGATGCAGCAGGGAGTCTGTCACAATCTTCGCTCGAGCATCCACATTGCGCCGCGCCAGTACATGCAGCGAACCACCAATCCGCTGGTGATCATTGCTGGACACCGCATCAGTAAGCTGATCCACCCAATTCTGGTCTGTACCATACGTGGCACCGAGTTCTACAGCTCCAAGCGAACGACGCCACGCAGTGCCCACTACCGGAGAAATGAAGCCGACGTAAGGTGCTATGTCCGCCACGGGATCGGCATTGCTCCCATGCTTGGCGATCAAATCCAGCGTGACCGCCTGTGCCAGATACTGCCCCTCCAATTGCTGCATCGTAAAGCGCAACTGCTCAATCGTTGCGGCATTCGTGTAATCGTTGTTGATGTTGTCCCGGATCAAATCCCGGAACCAGTACAAAGTCGGGTTGCGGGCAGGCGCTTCAAGATCTAGAAAACGATCTGCATTGATGTACGTTTTGTAATTAAAATTAACCGGCTTGAGACGCCGGATATAGTTGCTGTAGATCATGCCTTTCTGCCCGTAATTCAGCCAGACTGAGGTCATATCAAGACTGGGGCCGGACGGCATATACCCACTGCGTACCATCCAGGTGTACAAGCCTTCGCCAATCGGAGGCGTCGCGAGAATCGAGGGAGCGTCATAATCCAAGGCGTACGTTTCCCCCACCTTCAATATGCCATCCGCAAACCGCGCAATCAAGGACGGCGGCCAGTTCCTGATCTGTTGCGCGTCAACAAACCAGCCGACACTCCCGGTGCCTGGTGCCAGAATTACAGCAACAGCGTCGTAGTACTTATCCATCTCGGCTTGGCTGAAGCCATTTGTGCTCATGGTGTAAACCGACGCCGAATAGGCTCCCACGGTGAGCATGTCAAAGGGTACCGTCTGGTCAAAGGCAACAATTGCCTCGAGTATCTTGATCTGCGAATCCTTATCCTTTGCCGCATACCTTCTGGCCCCCCAGTTCAACACATAACCGCTGCTCGGTGCATACCAGGCATCCGTCGTTGCTTTTACCGCCAATCGGCTGTCTTCATCCAGCGTCCGTAACGCTCCCACCCGCGCGGTATCCAAGACATTCGTATCCACGACAATCGCCATCAAATCATTGGTCAATGTGCCTTCGGTAAGACGCAACGTGAGGGCATCCGCCACGTAACCGACAATCTTCGGCGCATAATGCCAGAGATTCGTCACCAGAGTAGCCGTATCCAGCGCGGTCAATCCCGCTTTATTGGCCTCGTAACGATGCCCGAACCGAACCTGCTCCATCTCCTCGGTCGTCAACCAGCAATTCGTGCCATAATCCTTCCCCAGCATCTCTATGGTGTTGGTACGGCTGGCAGCAAGCTGCAAGGCATACCCACCGGTAGCATGGCCATTGTTACGCCCAGAACCGCGCCCCTCCTGGCCTTGCGACTGGAACTTGCCCTCGGGCTGACGCCGCATCGTCAGGGATACCTGATAATACGGCCCCTGTACGTCACGCTCGGAATGCACGAATTTAACGAGATCAGGACCTCCAACATTCGCACCCGACGGCCCCCAGGCATGATTGAACTCATTGCCGGTATGCCCCCAGTCGCGCCATTTATAGGTCGAGTTCATCATAGCAAACCATTTGGCAGCCTCCCAGTCTCCCAGTGCCCGAAATACATGCGCGGCAAACCCCATGATGCCGTTGCTATCGACACTCCCCTCAACCGGCTCATGAAACCCATAGTTGATCAATCCAAGCCCCACATTTGCACGGAAGAAACTGCTTGATTTTTCAATGGCATCATCAACTTCCTGATTATTCACCCCGCATTTGCGCGCCAATACCAAACCATAAAGAGAAATCATGCCCGCTGCGTTCACAGCACCATACCCCGGCAGCGTTCCATGCAGCATGCCACCATTATTTTTCGGGTAGGCATACGTGTGCCCCCACTGCCCCATCCGATCCTGACCCTGCGCAATGAACACGGCCCGATTCGTCATTGCAGGCAGTACGTCCGTATCCCCGGTTAGTAAATAGTATTGTGCTAGAGTGACCAACCCGTAAGACATGTTCCAATTCTTCTGTGTCGTGCCGATGTAGATGGATAAATTGGTCTGCGAAGCATACGCCTGGCTCTTGATGTAGTTCGTCGCCCAACTGACATGCGCTGCATTGGTCGATGCCATCATTGCCCACAAGGATAACTCTTTCGTCGGATCACCCAGCGGGCTATCGTTATCTAAAATATAATTACAGAAATCATCAAAGATGCGGTTGGCTTTCGGGCAATTATAAGGGGTTGTTGCCGACAAAGGCGTATTCGTGATCGCCAATTGAATCATCTTGGTTGTGGTCGACCCTTCGGAGGGGCGGAACACCGTCAAATTCAGTTGTCCGTCACCACCCTCGGCGGCAGTAATCGCATCCACAAAGGCCGTACGCGCATCATTCGTGAAACTGTTGCCGCCAATCCCGAGAATCACGTCATGATACTGCATGACACCATCCGCTGGCGTCCCCGCACGCACTTCCGTCACCAGAATCTGATTTGCCAGACTGGTCAAATGGTACCAGTACATCCAACCTTTCATCCCCGTCGGCCCCAGAAAGAAATACTTGGATTCATCCACCCCTTGCGTCTGGCTGACGGTTAAATCCGGCGCCACCTGGCCCCAACTCACAGGCACAAGCACCGCACAAAGCCAAAAAGCAACAAGCACCACATAAAGACGCCGTTGGATATTTCTTGTTAGATATTGGATATTGAAATCTTTCATCGGTTCACCTCCCATAGAAAAGCGTACGCTTCCATTCGGCCGTTTCCTCTGCCACCAACTTCACGTTGTCTATCAGTGTCTTCGACTGGTACATCGCACCCGTATGCGAAAATCGAACCCCGATAATCTCCCCAAGGTTTGGATGGCTTCCATCCGTGGTCACACTGACCGTTCCCTGCTCAGACATGTCGTTGGTATCCGTCTGGGCACTGGCAGACGCAATTACATTGGTACCGGCCAGAATCTGAGCCGTGTATTGATTCGATGGATCTGGAACGCCGGTAGTACTAAAGGCATTGCCCGCGCGAAACGTGAGCGTATACGTCACACCGGGCTGCAGCCGATCCGATATGTTCGTTGTCTGCACGCCACTTCCAATCCAAATCGCAACGACTTGTGATCCATAAGGGGTTGTAAACAAATTCGTGCTGCTGTTCCAGATTTGCGTGTAGTCATGCTCACGATCCCAACCGACGGGATCAACCTTTTCCGCATCGACAACCACCGGACTCTCGAAGCTCTCTTCCACAATCACGACCGTCCCGGCATGGATTGGAAGGCCTGTGAGAACAAGCAGCAGAACAGGTGCGGCGGCACAACGAGCAAGGGGCTTGCATAAACTCATAACCATCATCCTTTCGTCTGGCAGCGTAAGATCGGTTTTCACCCGATATCTCCACTACACCTATTGTTCAATATACTCGATAACGGCAGGCCAACCAAAGCGATATATACGGACGTTAATAGGGATAAATACGGACACAATGGGAATTGGGTGTCAGGCACGAGGCACTTGCCACGCTGCTCGGCCATGCCCCGTCCACGCTCTGGCGAGCGTCGCTACGGGCATGCTGGCGGGCGTCGCTACTACACTTTGCCCGCCTACCGGAAGCGGAACACCGATGGGCTCGACTCCACGGAAACCGTGAACCGCCAGGTCGTGCTGTTGGCAATGCCAGCAATATAAAGCCTTACTGGTCGCGTAAGGTCGATTTGCACTCGATAACCGACGGGGCCTGGAGCCGGAACTGAATCGGCGATAATCCGGTTGCCCGCCTGAAGGAATGGTGCAAATGGCGTGTGGACCGGAATCCTGTCATGGGAGCGATATCGGTAACCGAGACCGTCGTGGTCTGTAATAGCCGCCTGACCTCGTCCAGCCGCCGCCGGACAAGCTCCTGATTGACCGACAAACCAAGGGAGTCCCGAAACCGGCGCTCCAGTTGTCGCTCCGACAGGCCGACCTCCCCAGCCACATCCCGGACGCCGATATTCTCCCTGGCGTGTTCCCACATGAAGCGCAGCGCCTTGGCGACGATCAAATCATCGACCGCGAGGATATCGGTGCTCCGGCGCTGCTTGATCCCCGCAGGAGGGACCATTACCGGATCCTGCGGGCACGTCTTCTTTCCTGCCATCAGGTCTCGCAGCAGTTGCATGGCTTCACGGGCACGCGCAGCCTCATTGAGCATAACCGATGAAAGCTCGATCGGGGCACGTTCACACCAGGTCGTGTTGCCGACGCCCAGAATGGCCACCTCCTCGGGAACGTTCAGCCCGATTCGACGGCAGATCACCGAAAGCGTGGCCGCCATCACATCATTATACGTCAGCAAACCGAGGGGTTTCGGTAACGCCGCCAGCCACCCCCCGATCTCGCGTTTCCGCCGTTCAAAGCGTTCCGCCGGCGGCTCATCGCGTTGATGATACATCGCCATATCATACGTTTCCACGATCAAGCCGTTTGCGTCAGCACACGCGCACAAAGCCTTGTAGAACAGGTAACTGTTCGAGTCTGGCAGAGCCGTATTCCAGCCAACATAGGCCAGATGCACAAAAGAGCGGTCGAGAAAATGTCGGGCGGCCAGCTGGCCGGCAAGCGCCATATCCGGCAAGACCGCCGGCAACAGATGATCGTGCACATTGACCGCCCTACCCAGCCGAACCATCGGGCAACCCCGTTGTTGTAGCTGCTGGACCAGCGGCTGACACCACAGCTCATCGATCAGTGCCCCTGCGGGCACCGGATCCGTCGGGAACTCACCATACACCAGTGAATAATCGAGCAGATCCCAATCCCACTCCCACTCCCGGGCAATCGCGATAATGGCATGAATCAGCGCCATGACATCGGGCGAGACACTGAGATCGGACAACGACAGCACGATCCGCGGCCGTACATGTCGAACAAATTTATCGCTGGTGCGCCTGCTCATGATCCCCAAATAACAGATTCACCCTTTTCTTACGAGCGTATTATCCCGCCGCTGCCAATATGAGGCACTTGCAGAACCCCTCGTGGTTTCCGCTTGAAGCCGGAAACCACGAGGGGTTCTGCAAGGGAAAATGGCGGATGCTGCGCACGTGAGGGGTTTTGGACAGCCTGATGGGCTGGAATCACCATTTTTGAGCAGG
>CAZOXS010000163.1:0-8875 GCA_964583785.1 uncultured Victivallales bacterium | reverse complement strand
CACCGTGCGCGCCTGTACGGGGAACGTCCGGCCGTCGAGCGCATCCCGCACGGTCACGCCCGTCACGCGCCCGTGCTCCACGATGAACGTTTCGGCCTTGGTGTAGTTGGCCAGCGCCGCCCCTGCCGCGTCGGCACTCTTGAGTAAGGCGATGGCCAGTCGCTCCGTATCCTGCGCCAGGGCGTCATACCAGCGGGCTCCCCCGGTCACGCCGCTGTCCTTGAGCCAGGGCAACTGCCGGAGGCACTCCTTGCGCGAGAAAGTGCCGCCATTGGGGATGTGACGCGAAGGGGGCAGCCCGCGGTTGCGCGTCGCGCTGAGGATGTCATTGGCCAGCATCCCGAGTGCCAGCGCCGGGCGGCTCTTCATGCCAAGCCCCTGCGTGGGCATGATGCAGGGCATCGGCCGCACCAGGTGCGGTGCCGTGCGCAGCAGGATGGCGCGCTCGCGTATCGACTGTAGTACCCGGGGGACATCGGCCTGCTGGAGATAGCGCAGCCCGCCATGCATGATCTTGAGACTGTTGGCACTCGCCCCCGAGCAGAAATCGGCCTGCTCGACGAGCGCAGTGCTCAAGCCGCGGGTGGCCGCCTCGCGGGCGAGTGCCGCCCCATGGATGCCGCCGCCGATCACGAGAAGGTCGAACGTTTCCGATTCCAGCCGCTTGGTCGCTCTTTGCATATCCCGATCTCCAAAAAAAGTTCTAAATTGAGAAGTGATAGTAATTGCCGCTTGCGCCCGCGTCGAGCGCAAACCGCCGGTCCGCGTCCTGTTTTAAATCTGGAATCGGTTGTCATTAGGTCAAAGGATCGGTTGTCATTACAGGGCGCGACGCGCTGTCGGGCGTTGACATGGCGCTGGCGCTTATCTATGCTGCGTCCCCATGAGCGAAGAGCAATTCAATGGCGGGGTGGAATGCGTGGTTGATACGCATGTGCATCTGCATGCCTGTTTCGAGACTGGCGCGGCGCTGGATGCGGCGGTGGCGGCGTTCGATCGCGTGGCCTCACGGCCTGCGGCGGAGCGCCGGGATGTGCTTTGCCTGACGGATGTGGCCGGGGTGTGCACGGATGCGCGATTGTGCGCGGCACCGCCGGGTGACGGCGCGTGGCGCTATTCGCGCCCGGCATCTGGCGCGGGGGCACTGGCGGAGCGCGCCGACGGACGACGCCTGCATCTGCTACCGGGGCGGCAGATGGTGTCGACGGAGCATCTGGAATTGTTGGCGTTGGATTGCCTGCTGGAGCTCGAGGACCGTCGCTATCCGCTCAACGAGCTGGTGGACAGGACGCTAGCGGCGGGGGGGGTGCCGGTGCTTCCTTGGGGATTCGGCAAGTGGCTCGGTGCCCGCGGCAGGGTGGTGCGGGCGCTGATGGAATCCAGGTCGGATTTCCTGCTGGCGGATAACGGCAACCGGCTGCGCGGGACACGGCTGCCCACCCTGCTGGCGGTCGGGCGGCGCAAGGGGGGCACCATACTGGCAGGCAGCGACCCGCTGCCGCTGGCATCACAGGCCGCGCAGACCGGTTCGCACGGCATCCGTGGATGCGTGGCGGCGGCAGACGCCACGTCGCCCTCATGTGCGTTCCGCGCGCTGGCGCGTTCGGGCACCTGGTCGGTGTTCGGCCCGCTGACGCCGCCGGCGGTGTTTTTACGCAATCAAGTGCGTATGCAGATCCAAAAGCGAATCGGAGGTCGTTCATGAAGGCATTGGTGGTGGCACCGCAACCGTTTTTCAATTACCGAGGTACGCCCTTCAGCGTGTACTACCGCACGATGGTGATGGCTGAGAAGGGCGTGAAAATGGATTTCCTGACGTATGGCCAGGGGATGGATGTCGATCTGCCGGGGGTGCGATTGCTGCGCATTCCCGCGTTCCGTTTTCTCGGTCCGGTGTCGATCGGGCCTTCCGCGCTGAAACTTTTCCTGGATATGTTCCTGGTGATGCGGCTGTTCTGGCTGCTGCTGCGCAACCGCTACGATGTGGTGCATGCGCACGAGGAGGCCGTGTTCTTCTGTGCGCTGCTCAAGCCGCTGTTCCGTTTCAAGATGATCTACGATATGCACTCAAGCCTGCCGCAGCAGCTTACGAATTTCAACTTCACCACATCGAAGCGTCTAATCGGCCTCTTTACCTGGTTCGAGGATCTCGCGATTCGCCGGGCGAATGCCGTGATCACGATTTGTCCGGATCTGGCCGATTACGTGCTCGGACGCATCGCCGATCCCGAAAAGCACTTCCTGATCGAGAATTCGATCTTCGAGCCGGTGCACTTAAGGCAGGCACCGGGAACGGTTCCGCCAGCAGCCAGGGACGGTGAGGCGGCGTTGCCGTTTGTAATTCCGCCAGGGGCGAAGGCGGTGGTGTATGCGGGAACCTTCGAGCATTACCAGGGCCTCGACCTGTTGATCGAGGCGTTTCGCCGGGTGCACCGCGAGGCCCCGGACGCCTGTCTGGTAATGGTGGGCGGGACGGCCGCGCAGGTGGCGCATTACCAGGCGCTGGCGGGCGCGGACTTGCGCGAGGCGTGTGTCATCCGCGAGCGCATGGACCAGGCGGTGGTCAAGACGCTGATCGCGCGGGCAGCCGTGCAGATCTCGCCACGCAGCTCCGGCACCAATACCCCCCTGAAGATCTACGAGCAGCTTGCCAGCGGCGTGCCGCTGGTGGCCACGGCGATTTATTCGCATACCCAGGTGCTGAGCGACGAGGTGGCGTATTTGGTCGAACCCGAGCCCGCGGCACTGGCCCGGGGCATTCTCGCGGCGCTGGCGGACGGGGTCGAGGGAAATCCGAAGGCGCAGGCGGCCAAGGCGCTGTATGCCGCCCGGTATTCCCGTCCGGTATACGAACAGAAAATGGAACGGCTGCTCGAACGGATCCGGTCATGTGCGGTATAGCGGGCGTGGCTAGTTTCGGTGTGGCCCCGGTGCCGGACGAGGCATTGATTCGGCGTATGTGCGATACGATGACGTATCGTGGCCCGGACGACGAGGGGATCGGGGTGCAGGGCCGGGTGGGGCTGGGGATGCGGCGCCTCTCGATCATCGACCTGGGCGGCGGCCACCAGCCCATCGCGAACGAGGACGGCGCGGTACGCGTGGTCTTCAACGGCGAGATCTATAATTTCCGTGAATTGCGTGGCGAACTTGAGGCGCGCGGGCATGTGTTCGCGACGCGCACCGACACGGAAACGATTGTACATGCCTACGAGGAATACGGCGATGCCTTCCCGACGCGTTTGAACGGGATGTTCGCGATCGCGCTGCACGACAGCCGCCACCACCGCCTGGTGCTGGTGCGCGACCACGTCGGCATCAAGCCGCTCTATTATGCGTTCGACGGCTCCAGCCTGGTCTGGGGCTCGGAGATCAAGGTGGTGCTCGCCTCCGGTCGTGTGGCACGCAGGCTCGATCAGCAGGCGTTGGGCGAGTTCCTCAGCTGGGAGTATGTCCCCGGCGAGCGCACGCTGCTGGCGGATGTGCGCAAGCTCGGGGCGGGCTGCATGATGGCCGTGGACCTGGATGCCCCGGCTTGCCGCCCGGAGGTCTACTGGGATGTGCCCCCGCCCGCGCAGGAGGCGCCCGTGCTCGACGAGCAGACGTGGATCGAGCGCATCGAGGCGCAGGTGCTCCGTAGCGTGCGCATGCAGATGGTCAGCGATGTGCCCCTGGGCGCGTTCCTCTCCGGTGGTGTGGACTCCTCGCTGGTGGTGGCCGCGATGGGCGACGCCCACGCCTTCAGTATCGGTTTCGACGACCCGACCTACAACGAACTGCCCTGGGCCTGCCGCGTGGCGGCGCATCTGGGTGTGCAGCACACTACGGAAATCATCCGCTCCGACATCGAGGGGCTCTTCGACAATCTGATGCGGCACATGGACGACCCGATCGGTGACTTCTCGATCTTCCCGACGTTCCTGGTCTCCAAACTGGCGCGTCGCCATGTCACGGTCTGTCTCAGCGGCGACGGTGGCGACGAGCTTTTCGGCGGTTACGAGACCTACCAGGCCGATGCGCTGGCGCGGCGACTACCTTCGACCCTGCGCGGGCTCGGCGCACTCGAATCGTGCGTGCGGCCGCGTCCCGCGAAGAAAGGCTTGGTGAACAAGGCCAAGCGGTTCCTCGAGGGCTGGCAGCACGATCCGGCACTACACCATGCACGCTGGCGCCTGTTCCTCTCCGAAGGCATGCGCTCGGCGCTGCTTTCCGACGCGGTCCTCGAGGCTGGCGCCGATGCGAGCTTCGCGCATATTGTCGAAGCCTACGCGCGGGCTGGCACGCGTGCGCATCTGGATCGCATGCTTTACGTGGATTTCAAGACCTACCTGGCCGACAACATCCTGGTCAAGGTGGATCGCATGTCGATGGCGGTCTCGCTCGAGGCGCGTGTGCCGCTGCTGGACAAGGATCTCGTTGAACTTGCCTTCCAGGTGCCGTCCGAACTGAAGATCCAGGGCGGCGAGCTGAAGGCGATTCTCAAGAAGACGGCCGCGCGGCAGGTGCCGCCGTCTTGCATCTACCGCACGAAGCAGGGGTTCAGCATTCCGATCAAGCACTGGCTCTGTACCAGCCTCAAGCCGATGATGCTCGACCTGCTCGCCCCGGAGCGGCTGCGGCGGCAGGGGTTGTTCCAGGCTCCGGTCGTCGAGCGACTGGTGCGGCAGCATCTGGCGGGCACGCACAACCATAGCCACCTGCTCTGGTCGCTGATGGTGTTTCAACGGTGGCATACACAATGGATGGAGGGCTAGGCGCATGGGTGGCAAGGTATTGTTGACGGGGGCGACGGGGTTCACGGGGCGGGCACTGTGCGAGCGACTGGTGGCCGGCGGCGATCGGGTGGTGGTGTTCGCACGCCCGTCGAGCGAGGTGGAGCCGCTGCGCGCGCTCGGGGTCGAGATCCGCACGCTGGACATGAGCGACGCGAAGGCCGTTTCCGGGGCGTTCGAGCCCTTCGACCGTATCTTCCATATCGCGGCGGCCTTCCGCACGGAGCACGACCATATTGACGAATTCCGGCAGGCGAATGTGGTGGTCACGCAGCGGCTCATGGACGCGGCGATGCAAGCCGGCTGCGGGCGCTTCGTGCATTGCTCGACCGTTGGCGTCCAGGGGGAGATCGACGATCCGCCCGCCGACGAGACCTACCGCTACAAGCCCGGCGACCACTACCAGCAGACGAAGTTGGAGGGCGAGCTGCTGGCGCTGGACTACATCCGGCGCGGACTGCCCTGCTCGATCGTGCGCCCCGTCGGTATCCACGGCCCCGGCGACCGTCGTTTCCTCAAGCTGTTCCGGCCCATCCAGCGGGGACGCTTCGTGATGATTGGTAACGGGCGTTCGCTCTACCATCTGACCTACATCGACGATCTGGTGGACGGCTTCCTGCTGGCGAGCGAGCATCCCGCCGCGCTCGGGGAGATCTTTACCATCGGGGGGGCGCGCTACACCACGCTGCGCGAGATGGTGGACGCGATTGCCGACGCGCTGGAGGTGCCTCGCTCCCGGCTCTCGATTCCCTACTGGCCGGTGGGGGTGGCCGCGCACCTTGTACCTCTGCTGTGTCGGCCGCTGCGCCTGCCACCGCCGATCTACCCCCGCCGCGTCGAATTCTTCAGGAAATCGCGCGCCTTCAGCATCGAAAAGGCTCGGCACCTGCTCGGCTATGAGCCAAAAGTCCCGCTGGAGGAGGGCCTGCGGCGCACTGGCGAGTGGTACCGCCGTGAGCACTGGATCTAGCCGCCTGGCCGTTTTTTAGGCGTGTTTGCGCTTGTGGATGATCTGAATGGCTAACAGGGCGGCGAGCCCCAGCGCGTAGCCGTACACCTGGGTCAGCAGGTGGTGCGACACGCCCGAGGCCGAGGCCATCTCCTGCGGGAACCCCAGCAGTTGAAAGACCAGCGACCACGTCCCTTCGTAGGCCCCGAAGCCGGCCACCCCCGAGAAGGGCAGGCTGGCCGCCATCTCGGCGGCGCAGAAGCCCAGGAAGGCACTGGGCGCGTGCAGTTGTGCCAGTGTGTAGCCCTCCGGTTTGAGTAGGGCGAAGAGCAGCGCGTAGATGCCGCTGTATTTCAGCACGCGTACCAGCAACGAAAGCCCGAAGAGCGTTCCGTAGATGCGCGCACGACGGGCGCGGATGACTTGGCGGTGCGTATCCGCCAGGAAACGGCGCAGGCGCGGCATGCCGAGCGCTCCGTGCGCGGTGAAGGCAAAGCCGATACGCAGGATAACCGGCATGAGCGCCACGGCGAGCATGGACGCCGCCGCCAGCAACGCGCCCACCACCACCAGTGCACGCACGGACAACCCACCGCCGGTGATCGTCAGTACGGCCAGTATGACCAGCGGGCCGAGCGCCACGATGTCGAACAGGAAGGGAAGGGCGAAACTGGCGGTGGCGGCACCCAGGCCGATGCCCAGACGGGCTTTGAGCAGATAGAGATATACGAGCTCACCCGTGCGCGCCGGCAGCAGATCCACGCAGAAGCCGCGCACGAGCACCACCAGCAGCATACGGAAGAACCCGGGGCGCTCGCCGGCGGTCCTCAGTACCAGGCGGTAGCGGACGGTTCGCACAAGCTGCTGGCTCACCGAGAAAATCAGGAAAATGCCGACCCAAAACATGTCGACCTTGCGGATCAGATTGAACACCTGCGACCAGGAGATGTGCGAGAAGAGCCAACTGAAGACCGCCACCGTGGTGCAGAGCCCTGCCGCAAGCGAGAGCGCATCGCGCCGTCGACGGCAGAACTGGCGGATCGCCTGCCACCGCGTTGTTTTCTTTTCCTGCATGTCTTCCGTTCTTCGCATCATCGGCGAGCTTGAGTGCCTATTCCCGATGTGGTAGTGATTGTGCATGAATACAAAAACAGAGCAAGCGCGAATTGTATTGTGGCGCGGGATGCGGGTCGCGTGCTGCTGCATCACGATCATGGCTCTTGTTGTCGGTTGCCGCCGTGGTGAGCAGCCACCATCGGCGACGGAGGCTGGCGGTAACCCGTTTGTGAAAACGCCCGCCGCGCTGGATCGGGCGTTGCTGCTCTACCAGGACGGCGAAGGGATTCTGCTCTCGCGCCCGGCAGCGGGGGAGGCTCCCCGCCGGGTGGCACCGGGCGGGCGCTACCCCCGCTGGCTTTCCGATGGGAGGCACTTTGTCTTTATCCGCGGGAACGATGTCCTGCTGCATGACCTCGACGACGGGAGCGAGATTGTCCTTGCGTCACCAGGCAAGCCGGGTGCCGTGGCCGTCAACGCGGTCGGCGACGACGTTTTCTTTATTGCCGACCGGGCGGTTTACCGGGTACGCGGTGCTGTTGCCAAGGGGGAATTGCCCCGGGTTGAGGCGGTCCTACAGGGGGCGGACTTCCGGGAGATTGCCATCCACGGCGACCGGATCGTGACGACGACAGGGATACCGCTGCGGGGATACGGCGTGTATGTGCACGAGCCGCCTTACGGGGATGAGCGGCGGTTGGGTAAGGGGTGCTCGGCGGGACTCTCGCCCGATGGCACGCTGGCCACCATCAACCTGGACGGGCATACGGAACTGGCGTTGATCGATGTGGCGAGCGGGGAGCGTCGTGGCGTGGTGCCCGCGCCGGCAGGCCGGCAACTCGACAATCAATGCTGGTCGAATCATCCGGACTGGATTGCCGCGGTCTCGCACGAGAACCGCGTTTATCTGCAGCGCGTGCCGGATGGGGCGGTATGGGCCGTCGTCGGCCCGGAAGGGGATCGCCCCAGTCTTTTTGTCCCCCGCTAAAACACTGCGGCAACGGTCTCGGCGATAATAAAAGCACCTGTCTCGTTGGGGTGGAGATTGTCTTCCCCGATCAGGAGGGACTCCCTGCCGATAAATGCCGTCGCCACGTCCGCCAGGACGACTTTCTCCTCTCTCGCCAGGGTCCGGATTCCGGCGTTGATGTCATCCACCCGATCCTGGAAGATGATTCGCCAGTCGGTCTGCGGCGTAAGCGTGCAGAGAATCGGTATGGATTTGTTGAGTTCGCATGCCTGTACCATCGCTCGCAGATTCTCGATGACTTGCGCGACCTCGTAGTCATGTATCGCATCATTCGTGCCGTACATGATCACGACGAATCCGGGTTCCGTGGACATCAGGACGGATGCGATCCGGTCGGTCCCGCTGGATGACACGCTTCCGCTCACCCCCGAGTTGATTACCTCTTTCTCAATCATCGTGGCCAGATGCTCGGGGTAGGGAATGTCGTTGTACTTGCCGGCGGTTATGCTGTCGCCGAACGCCACCACGACGTCGCTGCTGTTGTCGCCGAAATCGTGTCCCGACCCAAGTTCGCTGGATTTGCGGCTGTCCTCGCAGGCCGCCAGCAGCATGCAAGCAAGCGTAATCACCGTGAACCTGGACACGATCCACCACTGTGCAATGCCATTCTTAACCGTTGTCATAAAAACTCCCCGCTAATAAAAATCGATTAATTTTATCAGGTTATGACAGCATATACAACAAAAAGCCAAACACAAAAAGCTACGCATCAACTAATCAACTAATAGAGGCTCTTGCACAACCCCTCGCTGTGCCCGCCTGAAGCCGGGCACAGCGAGGGGTTGTGCAAGGTATAATGCTTCAGCTCCGAACCAACGGAGCGTCTGGCATATCCACCCCCCCCTTTGTTTTCCAAGGCCGTACCATGCCGCCGCCAAACACGATGCGCGGGATATTCGCGCGGATGCCTGTGATTGTCACCGATTATTCCTGAAATAAGTGTAGCCATACGTGATTGTATACGCTACAATGCAATAATCATTTGAAAAACGGGTGTAGAGGTTGTGTGCCCCTCAGGATCATATGGCCGGTTAGCTCACGGGCCAACCGCAGACGCATCAGAAAACC
>CAZOXS010000162.1:0-4541 GCA_964583785.1 uncultured Victivallales bacterium | reverse complement strand
GCTACATTAATCGTTATCAACCTGTTTTGCTAGAGCCTCTGCATACGAAATTTACTCATTATGCGTTTTTGGTTTTCATAATTGACTTTAAATGGTAGTGAATGTATATATAGCAATATGAAGACAACCATAGATATACCTGATTCGCTGATGCTTCGGTGTAAGCAGGCGGTGCGTGAGCAACATTTGACTTTCCGAAGTCTGGTGGAGGAGGGGCTGCATTATGTTTTGGACCAGCGGGAGCACCGCACATCTTTCAAGCTGCGCACGGTGCCATTCAAGGGCGGCGGCTTCCAACCCGGATTTGATGAGAGTGACTGGGAGCGTATTCGAAGTGCTGTCTATGAGGGGCATGGCGCATGATCGCTGTCGATACGAATGTGCTGGTCGCCTTCCACCGGCTTGAATATTCACATCATGCGGCGGCCGTGGAGGCGGTGACCTTTCTTGCTGAAGGCGAGAAACCGTGGGGCATTCCCTGGCCTTGTGTGCATGAGTTTGTCGCGGTTGTTACCAATAGTCGTATATTCATCGAACCAACGTCGCTTTCGGATGCGATTGCGGTTCTTGATGCACTTATGGAGTCACCGGTTATACGGTTGCTGGGCGAAGGCCCCGGTTATTGGAACGTTGCGCGCTCGTTGCTATTGAAAAGCAAGGTCACGGGTGGTCGTGTTCATGATGCCCGCATCGCGGCGATCTGTCTTGAGCATCGCGTTGATTGCCTTTGGACGGTGGATCGCGACTTCAGCCGGTTTCCTGCACTTAAATGTCAGAATCCGCTGGCAATTTCGCTAATGTGAATAGTAACCAAAGGGGTGTGGCATGAGATTTCGAATTATGGTTGCCCTGTTTGCGGCGTCGCTGATTCTGGCCGCCGGATGCGCACGGGAACGGGAATGTCCTCTGGAGACGGTGGATCTGGCCGTCTTGCTTTCACGCATGACGAATGTCAATACGTTTGCAGAGGCTCCGCTCGGGCTCTCGTTCATGGAGAGTTCCTATGACCGCAGCGGGGGTAATCAGGATTGGGCAGTCTGGACGAAAGCGGAAGCCAACGGTCGGATTACCTTGCTTGACGTAGAGGGTCCCGGGTATGTCTCGCGTATCTGGACGGCCGGCATGGATGTCAAAAACTGGCATGTGTTTATCGATGATGAAATTGCGCCCAGTATCCAGTTGCCCTTTAGTGGTATCTTTGGCGATACGTTCCCGTTTGTTGCTCCGCTTGCAGGCGTCTCCAGTGGCGGCCGCTATTGCCTCCTGCCGATCCCCTTTAGCAAGCGTATCCGGATTGAAGTAGAACCAGGCAACCTAAAGGCTTCCAATCGCAATTATTACCAGATCAACTATACAAAACTACCGTTAGCGTCAGAATCGGTGACCAGTTTTCCTGCCACCTTAAGCGAGGCACAAAGCAACCATGTGGTTGCCGTCAACGCCGCATGGGAGACGCAGGACCCGGATTTGTCGGCTTTGGCGTCGGAACTTCTTGAAGCGGCGTCTCCGGTGACGGTTGAGCCGTCAGCGTCGCATGTGTTCTGGGAGGATCGAGGCGAAGGGATTCTTGATCATTTCGTGATCCGCATCGATGAAGAGGCTTCGGAAATCATGAATGCGGAACTGCTGCGAGGGTTGCGGTTGCGAATGTTTTGGGATGGGGCCGCTTTTCCGAGTGTGGATGTCCCGCTGGGTGATTTCTTCTGCAATCCGCTGTATCTGCGATCCTTCTCGGCCATGCCATTGGCCCAGCGGGATACCGGGACCTTCGTCTGCCGTTTCCCGATGCCGTACCGCAAGGGGGCGCGGGTGGAATTGGTAAACCATGCGGATCGGCCTGTGGCGGTTTTGCTGAAGGCACAAGGCGACCGCGAAGGCCGCCGGGGCCTGGAGCGGCGGTTCCATGCGCAGTGGAGCGCGCGCACAACCTCCGGCAAGCCATTCGAGATGGTCAACACGAAAGGCGCGGGTCATTATGTCGGCTGCCTGGTGACCGCGATCGGACAGGATGGCTCCTGGAATATTCTCGAGGGTGATGAGTACGTGCTGCCGGATGCCGGGATTCAGCCCGCGCAACCGGGGACGGGACTGGAGGATTATTTCAGCGGGGCCTATTATTACACCAGCCTTTTTGATCTGCCCTTGCACGGGCTGATCGAGAAAGGGGCGATGCGGACGGACCAATATCGGTTTCATCTGCTGGATGCGGTGGCTTTTAATAAGACGTTTGAAATGGGTTTCGAATTCGGGCACGGCAATGCCTCGCGCGGCTATATGTCGGCGGTCACCTACTGGTATGCGGACAAGGCGACGGATCAGACGCTAGGCGATGACCAGCAGAAGCTACTAGCCAGGCCTGCCGATCGCTTTGAATTGCACGGGCTGATGACACCGTTCCTGCTGCTGGAACGCCAGGAATTGTATGCCGATGCCGCCGCCCGTATGGACTTCTTTGCAAACCGTTACCGGCATCAGCCCTGGGCGGATCTGTTGCGGGTCAGGGCGGTTGGCTACCGGGAGCAGGCGGTGGGATTGGCTCCGTTACGCGAGGACTATGTGGCCCTCGCGGCGAGCACGTTCCCGCCGGCAGCGGAGGCGGCAAAGAACCGGCTCTGGCTGGCGGAATCGCCGGATCATGCGCTATTGGGGATTCATGCGCTTGGCAAGTATCAACTGCTGCAGGATGGCAAGCCGGTGGCCGAAGGCGAAGGGCGTAATGAGTTGCGTGTGTTGCGGGTGCCTTTTGCCGAAGGGGAGCATACCTGGGAGGTCACGCTGGAACCGACGCGCCAGGGCAGCTTCTTTGCACTTTGTCTCCGGACGCAGAAGGGGGATATCACCTCAGCGGGCGAGTGGGATCTTCTGGGGCTTACGCCGCAGCTCGGACGTAAGCCGCCGGAGTCCTTTTCCGGTCGGCAGGTGCTGCCGAATATGACCATCTGGTCGTTTGAACCGAGTGCCTACGTCAACATGCAGAGTCCGGCGATGGGGGTGCAGCTATGGTCCTTCTGGGACTCGCAGCCGATGATCCG
Organism: uncultured Victivallales bacterium; assembly: GCA_964583785.1. Taxonomy (GTDB): domain Bacteria; phylum Verrucomicrobiota; class Kiritimatiellia; order UBA8416; family UBA8416; genus UBA8416. The sequence goes on along the minus strand of CAZOXS010000162.1, from coordinate 1,509 downwards.
TCAGGTGCGGCTGAAAAAGACCTGGTCGATTGCCGACGCCGAACGCCCGCCGCTGGAGGAGCAGGAACGCAGTGCCGAAGAGTTACGTATGCATGCGGTGGATTAAGAGCCAATATTAAAGCGGGCTGGCGCGGTCGAGGCGGTGTTGGACGGCGGTCAGCAGTTCCTCGGCCCGGATGGTCCAGTGGTTTTGCGGGTGGGTGGTGATGAAATCCTCGTAGATGGCCCGTGCCTTTGCGAGCTCACCGAGTTGCTCCAGGCAGCGGGCCTGTCCGAACAGCGCCTGGGGGGCGAGTGCATCATCCGGGTTGGCGGCGGCAAAGGCGGCAAAGGCGGCGGCGGCTTCGTTCAGGGCATCGTTGTGGCCGCGCGCCTCGATGCAGAAGACACGGCCCAGCTCGGCGGTCTTGCACATCGCGTGTTCGGGCCACTGCGCCAGGAAGGCGTCGTACTGCGAGAGTGCCAACTCGTAGTTGGAATTGTCGAAATTCAGCTTGGCCAGCGCCAATTGAGCCAGCGGGGCGACATCCGACTTGCCGAAATCGGCCAGGATGCCCTCGAAATCGCTGGCGGACTGGGCCGTTGCCAGTCGACGGTTCGCCTCGACGGTCCGCTGGGCGGCACGCGAGTGCAACAAGTGTAGGGCAGCCAGCACGATCAGCACTGCCAGTACGGCGGTCACGGCATGACTGCCGTGCTTGGCAATCCAGGTTTTCAAGATGTCGACATCGTTCTGATGTTGAACGTTGGGAAGGGGCTTCTTTTCGGTTTGCATGGTTTTCCTCGCTAAAATCATTGACGTTACGGGTGCATGTTATGCGTGGTGTGGCAGCAAAAAGCAAGGCGGAAGTTGCGGGGGCAGGAAAAGCGGGTTGCTAATGCGTTGGTGACGTGGTACCGTATTACGCATTGTTTAAAACGGGAATCAAAAAGGAGATGACAGGATGCAGATGCTCAAATTGACGGTTGTGTGTGCGGCCGTGGTGGCAGTCGGGATGGTGTCGGGTTGCAAGGACACGGAAAGTGCGCGTGCCGATGCAGCGGTTGATCAGGATGTTGCCGTTTCCGCACCGGTTGAGATTCCAGGCGTGTCCGCCCCCACCGCCAAGCCTGTGGATCCCGCCGCCAGTGTGGTGACGGTCAATGGCGAGACGCTGACGCGGGGCGAGCTGGACAAGGAGCTGGATATGATCACGGCGTCACCGCAGTTTGCCTCGATGCCGCCAGAGCAAGCCGGCATGATCCGCCAGCAGATGGCGTCACGTGTCATCGATCGCTTCGTCAGCCAGCAGTTGCTCTCATCGGCCGCCGAGGCCGAGAAGGTGGAGGCGACCGAGGCGGAGGTTGATGAGTTCATTGACGGCATTCGCGGTACGCTGCCAGAGGATATGACTCTCGAGGCGATTATGGAGGAACGCGGGATCGCGATGGACAAGCTGCGCAGTGATGTGGCGGCGGACATCAAGATTCGCAAGCTGCTGGAGGCCAAGACCGCTGCCGTATCGGCGG
>CAZOXS010000161.1:0-5059 GCA_964583785.1 uncultured Victivallales bacterium | reverse complement strand
CCCTCGCCATCCGTCCGAAATGGTCGTTGGTTCCGAAAATATTGCCTGAACTCTGAACCCCTGAACCCTGAACACTTACAACGCTTGGAATTGGCGATACGCCATGCTATATTATCGACTCATTTACTCAAACAATTTGCGTTTAAGGAGCTAAACCTCCAGAAATGCGTTCTTGCTAAAAGGTGACGCCGTCTGCTTGAATACCCCGTGAACGGTTACAATGAATCACCTTCATAGGAGGAGCCTGTATGAACGAATCGCGAAATGAACCCTGCCACTGCGGCAGCGGTAGAAAATACAAGAAATGCTGCCTTTGGAAAGACAAAAAAGCCGCCGCCGAAGAGAACCGTCAGAGCGCAGATGCACAGCAACAGGGGCACCCGGACGTAACTGCCACCCAAGCCTCGGTCATCCAATATGCACGGGATCTCGACGAGCTGAGCAACCAGGCCAACGATCTGATACGCGCCCGGCAGTGGCCGGAGGCCGAAGCCGCCTGCCGCGAGCTTCTCGATCGCTTCCCTGACGAGATCGATGGCCACTGGCGCGCCTACGAGTGCTATAAGGCCAAGGGCGACTTCCAACGCGCCATGCCCCATGCCCGCGACACCCTTGAGATGGCCGAGCAGGGCGGAGGCTTCGATCCGAGCTTCCCCGCCAGCATAAAGAAGGATATCGCCCGCTTCGAGCAGGCCATCGCTACCGCAACCCCGGGCAACTGACCGGCGGCGCTCACTCATGCAGCAAGAGGACATCCCGTCCAAAAGACGGCACTCTATCCTCACCGCACTACCATCGTATCAACACCAAACCCCACAATCCCAATCCGGCACAATAACGGCACTACGCACGATCCCAATCCGGCCCGTAACACCTGCGGGGTTCCGGATGTGGCTGCTTGACATATACATCCCGATCAGCCATATTTGTATGTATGAAAACCACACTCAATATTGATCAGGGAATTTTGGCGCAGGCATCGCGGCTGACCGGTGTGCAGGAGAAGACCTCGCTGGTGCGAATGGGGCTTGAGGCTCTGATCGCGACGTACAGTGCGCGTCGTCTGGCGGCTCTCGGCGGCTCTGAACCCGGAGTTAAGCGTATCCCCCGTCGGAGGACGGTGTAGTGGTGCTCGTGGACACATCGGTCTGGATCGACCATTTCCGCAGCAAGAATACCCGTTTCGCCTCACTGCTGGAAGGGAATGAGGTCGTCATTCACCCGTTTGTCCTGGGAGAACTCGCCTGCGGAAACCTGGCGAACAGGAAGGCAATCATTGCCTTACTGCATGCCCTTCCCCTTGTAAACAAGGTCGAGGACGACGAACTGCTGCTGTTTCTGGAACGATACGCGCTCATGGGGCGGGGCGTTGGCCTGATTGATGTGCATCTCCTGGCGTCGTGCCATCTGGACGGATGTTTTTTATGGACCAAAGACAAGCGGCTCAACGGCATCGCAAGCGTAATGGGAATTGAATTCAGACATGGATGATGTGATTCGAGTGGTCGGTGCGGCGGAGCATAATCTGCGGCATATCGACGTTACGCTGCCACGCAACCGGCTTTCGGTGATCACCGGGGTGAGCGGTTCGGGGAAATCGTCGCTGGCGTTCGATACGCTCTTTGCCGAGGGGCAGCGCCGGTATGTCGAGAGCCTTTCGGCCTATGCCCGCCAGTTCATCGAGCAGCTCCAGAAGCCGTCCGTCGAGCGCATCGACGGGCTTTCGCCCGCGATCGCCATCGAGCAGCGCAACTCCGGGGCCAATCCGCGTTCGACCGTGGCGACGGCGACCGAGATCCACGATTACCTGCGGCTGCTCTATGCCAATGCCGGGCAGCCGCATTGTCCGCATTGCGGCGTGCCGCTAGCGCGGATGAGCGCGGAAAGCATCGTCGAGCACCTGATGGCGCTGCCGGCGGGAACGCGCGTCATGCTGCTGGCGCCGGTGCCTGAACCAACCAAAAACGTGCTTGAGCAGATCCGTCGGCGCGGCTACATCCGCGTACGGATCGATGGCATGGTGATGGAGCTGGAGGCGGCCGATCCCAAGGTGGCCAAGGCGGCGAGGAAAATCGAGGTCGTGGTCGACCGACTGGTCGCCAGTGGCGACGACAACCGCGCGCGGTTGACGGACTCCGTTGAACTGGCCTTGCGCGAGGGCGAGGGCGTGCTGGTGGTGCTGCAGCAGGCCGCTGGCGGGGGCGACTGGCGGGAGCAGCGTTTTTCGGAGGATCTTTGCTGTGATGCCTGCGGGGTGCGGTTCGCGCCGCTGACCGCGCGGCATTTCTCGTTCAACAGTCCGCAGGGTGCCTGTCCGGTCTGCGACGGTCTGGGGACCGAGGCGGTCTTCGACGAGGCCTTGCTGGTGCCGGATCCGGCGGTGCCGCTCGACAAGGGGGCGATCCCCGCCTGGCGCAGTGGTGGGCGGGCGCTGGTGCTGCTTTACCGCCGAATGCTCAAAGGCTTTTGCGAGCATTACGGGATCCCGCTGAACACGAGCGTCGAGGCCCTTTCGGCGGAGACGCGGCAGGTTCTGTTTTACGGCTCGGGGGATGTCGAGATGGCTTTCTCGAAGCGCAAGGGTGGCGGGCCGAAAAAGAAAGTCGTCGCCTTCGAGGGTATTGAGCCGAACCTTTCGCGTCGGCTGCGCGAGACGGACAGTGAATCGGTACGGCAGCGGCTGCGGCGCTACATGACCCGCCGGGTGTGTCCCGCCTGCGGGGGGCACCGACTGCGGCCGGAAAGCGCGGCCTACACCTTCAACGACGTCTCGATCGTCCAGCTGCTGGCCTGGCCGATTGAGCGCGCACATGCGTTTTTCGACAAGCTCTCGCTTGCCGCCGGTGAGCGGGCGGTAGCCGGCGAGCTGGTGCGCGAGATCCGGCAGCGGCTTTTCTTTCTGTGCGATGCCGGGCTGACCTATCTCACGCTTGATCGCGAGAGCGGCACGCTCTCCGGCGGCGAGGCGCAGCGTCTGCGGCTGGCCACGCAGATGGGGTCGGCGCTGACGGGGGTGCTGTATGTGCTCGACGAGCCGACCATCGGCCTGCACGAGCGCGACAACGAGCGTCTGATCGCGATCCTCCAGCGCCTGCGCGACCTTGGCAACACGGTGGTCGTGGTCGAGCATGACGAGGCGATGATGCGTGCTGCCGACTGGGTGGTGGATCTGGGACCGGGGGCCGGCACGGCGGGTGGACGCGTGATGTACAGCGGTCCCGCCGCCGAGCTGATGGCGAGCGACCAATCGCCAACCGCGCGGTTCCTGCGGCATGACGAGCCGCGTTTCGAACCGTTCGAGCGGCGGGCACCGGGAAAAGCGCAACTCGTGATTGAAGGGGCTAGTGCCAACAACCTGAAAAATATCGACGTTGCCATTCCGCTTGGGCTGCTGGTCTGCGTCAGCGGCGTCTCCGGCAGCGGCAAGAGCACGCTGGTCGATGATGTGCTGCGGCGGGCCCTGTGCCGCGCGCTTTACCGTTCGAACGACGTGCCGGGGGCGCACCGCGCCATCCGCGGGATCGAGCACATCGACAAGGTGGTCGTGATCGACCAGAGCCCGATCGGGCGGACCCCGCGCAGCAATCCGGCCACCTACACCGGTGCGTTCGATCCGATGCGCAAGTTGTTCGCCGAGACCTCCTCGTCGCGTCTGCGCGGCTACGGGCCGGGGCGGTTCAGCTTCAACGTCAAGGGCGGACGCTGCGAGGCCTGCGGCGGTGGCGGCCAGATCCGGCTGGCAATGCATTTCCTGCCGGACGTCTACGTGACGTGCGAGCGCTGCCGGGGCCGACGCTACAACCGTGAGACGCTGGAGGTCACGTATGGCGGCCACAGCATTGCCGATGTGCTGGAAATGACTGTAGCCGAAGGGCTTGAACTATTTCGCAATATTCCCGTCATTGCCCGGCGGCTGCAGACGCTTGACGATGTCGGCTTAGGATACTTGCATTTAGGGCAATCGGCGACTACGCTATCGGGCGGTGAGGCTCAGAGGGTCAAGCTGGCGGCGGAATTGAGCCGGGTATCGACCGGGCGGACGCTTTACCTGCTGGACGAGCCCACGACCGGGTTGCATTTCGCGGATGTGAAGCAGTTGTTGTCGGTGCTGGTGCGGTTGCGTGACCAGGGGAATACGGTATTGATCATCGAGCACAACCTGGATGTGATCGCGTGCGCGGATCACGTGATCGATCTCGGGCCGGAGGGGGGGGAGGGGGGCGGTCATGTCGTGGCGGCGGGCACGCCGGCCGGGATCGCGGCAGTGACGGAATCGTTTACGGGGCAGTTTTTGAGACGTAAAGTAGAAAGCCGAAATTAGAAAGCAGAAACGGGTGCCGGGCGGCGGGCATTCTCTATTCTGGAGGGCGAGCGTCCTCGCGAGCCGGGTGAGTGGAATCGGCAAAGGGGGGGGGCGGCGAAGGGGGGTGACGACTACGTGTGGGTGGTGATGCATAGGAAACGGGAACATATTAATCGCGGGGTTGTGCGTGCTGCCAGGCGGTATGGCCTGCTGGCGGCGGCTTTGGCTGGCTTGTGGGCCGGGACCGTCGGGGCGGCTGATGTGACGACGGGGCGGTTGGCGTTGGAGGATGGTTTCTATGCGCTGGCTGACCGCGTATTCCTTGATGTACTCGATGATGCCTCCCCGACAGATGCGGCCTTAGCCGCGCATTACATTCTGTGCTCGCACTACGAGCAGGGGCGTTTTGAGCGGCTGGGGCAAGATCTGGAACGGTTCAGAGACGAAGGCGTCCTGTCGGTCGATGCGGTGGCATACTGGCGCGGGGTGCAGTTGAGCGGGCTGCAGGATTGGGCGGGAGTGGTCGCGGTGCTGGGCGTTTTCGCGACCGACACTGCCCGCGATTCCGTCTATGCGCCATCCGCATGGCGGCTGAAAGCTGTGGCGCATTTCAAGCTGGGCGATATGGCCAGTGCCACGGCACTCTTTGAAGCAATCGATGCCACCGGTTCCGATGCGTCTGCCCGTGCCGTCAACCGGCTGGATTGGGGACGGGCCTTGCTGGCGGCGGGCGAAAGCGTTGCCGCGCTGGCGGTC
>CAZOXS010000160.1:0-3005 GCA_964583785.1 uncultured Victivallales bacterium | reverse complement strand
ATGGGCCGTCCGCTGGGAGGGACTTAAGGCCGCACTCTGAAACCGGAATTATCCGAACGACTTCCTGCATCGGATCTATGCCGGTGTGGTTTATGCGATTTTTCGCAGCTTTCGCCAGATGTATGATCTGTCGCCCCGTGCCTATCGCCATGCCGGGCGGGTGGATGAAGGGCTCTAGTCGGTTTCTATAACTTCCCCGTTTTCTTAACAATTTGCCATAGGAGCTTCCCCAGTTGCAAGCGCCTTGTATTCCCTGTGTTCCTTGTGGTGAATATTCTCCCTAAAAAAGTTACCACTCACCGTTTTCGTCCACCCCGGTGGGCGGCAGGCAGACGATGTCATAGGTCACGTCCGGGGCTGTTTCAAAGATCATGATGCCGTCATCTTGTATAACAGCAACAGCGGTATCCCCCTGCATGACGTTGACGGTCTGCCCCGGCCAGGGAGAATAGATTCGGCAGGTACCGCCCTTCTCGCTATGGATCACCAAGGAGCGAATCACTCCGGCCTTCAGCTCGCTGGAAACCAGGAAGGCCCCGACCGCCCGCAGGCTCGTGAACGCAGCGTCGCCATGATCAGGCCAGTTTGGAAACAGGCGAATGATGCCGGTGTAGCTCTGCATCAGGCACTCATTGATCACAACCGGCAACGCAAAATTCTCGAACCAGATCCCGTGTACACCCATCCAGTCGAATTTGGTCGTGTCGTTGTAGCGCCCGCCGGTCTGTAGCACCTTGTCGGTGCAGCTCCCATTGGGCAGGCGGCAGTAAGCAACCTGGCGCTTGAACCGCTCCAGATCCAATACCCCCAGGCGCGCAGCTTGCAGGTTGAGAAAGACCAGCTCATTGCCGCCTTCATTCTGCTGGTGCCGGTACGAGCGCAGGGCCAAGGCATAATCGTCCGCGCTCGAATGCAGGCCATGTTCCTCGCCGGGAAAGATGGTAACCGTTGTGGCGGGGCAGTTGTAGACGACTCCCGGCTCCTCACCCTGCACGCTGACAAAGGTGCGCCCGATTTCGGTCTCGGCCGTTGGATAATCGGGATAATGCGCCAGAATCGTCTGGATCGACGACAGCGTCTCCTGTTCATCGGTATGCCGGTCCAACACGCGGCAGGCCTCCGTAAAGGCTTCGAACAGAAATTTTGTCAGTGTCAAATCGCTCAATCCGTCCGCATTGCGTTTGAAACCGGGCATCAGGCCATACAGCTCAGGTGGCACTGTCGGGAAGATATGATAGCGGTCGTCACCCCACTGCGGACCATGCGCATCGGGGCGGGTCATGTAGTCGATCATGAATCGTGTGGCCTCACGGATCGGCTCATAGGCTTGCCGCTCCAGAAAGTCACGGTCCAGCGTGTAGGTATAATGCCACCAGAGACTCTGCACGGTCCACGGCGTTTCAAAGACCTCCCAACCCCAGGTGGGGACCGGATAGGCGTTCATCGTCATCTCAACCGGATAGGCACTGTGAGGGAAGAACGCCCCGCGCATCTGGTAGTAATCCTTGGCCCAGGCCTTGCTCGATGGCAGCAAATGCTGCACCATCGCGACATAGGGCAGATGCTTCTCGGGATGATTGGACGAGAATGCACCCCAGAACGGCTGCTGGGTGTTGTAATTCATGTGGTAATCCCCGTGCCACGGGGTACCGATCTTGCCGTAACTCCAGTTCGCGAATAATCCCGGACACGTGACGCCTTCGCGCACCGCACAGTTCAGGAAATAGAGGTTGTGATACCAGACCCGCTCAAGCTCGGTATCACCGAGAGCAACCCCCGAGCGTGACCAGTAGTCCTGCCAGCTCGCTGTCGCCGCCTCACGCGCCGCGACAAAGTCCGCGGGGGTCGGTTCGGGAACCGCCGCCGGTGTAGCCTCGGGAATCGCGCTCGCCAAACCTTCGTCTATCTGCACGACGGCGACGAATGGCTGTGACGACGCAATGCGCCGTTCCAATGCCCCCATCTCTTCCCACGCACCATTGACCTTAAGGCGCTTTCCGATCGATAACCGCCCGGCAAGCTGAACGCTAATCCGAAAGGCTTTATCAGCAGTATGCGCTGGCCCCGGCTTTCCGTCCACAGGCTCCAGCCGTGGCAGGACCTGCCGGAACGACAACCCCGTATCGCAACCCTGACTGGTAAGAGCGGGCAGATCCGCGGGAGTCTCCGCATCCGGCACCAATCTGACCCGGTTGAAGGGACATTCGACTGGCGTACCCTCTTCATCGACCGTTCGTAACCAGAGCCGATCTGCCGCCATATCGGCAAACACCTCCAGATCGCAGATGATCCCATCAACCAACAGAGGAAACCGGCAGGCACCATCTGCAATGTTCAGATGATAGCCCAGCGCCTCCACCCGGCGTCGGTCAAACCCCAGCACGAGCGTGCCGCAGGGAAACGGACGCGGATAGGGCTTCGCGTAATTCTCCCGCGCTACCTTCAGATACTCGGCATACCAAGGATCATCGGTAAGCAATTTGTAGGCGGAGGGGATCGCCTTGACCTTCGCAAATATCTCATCGAAAGTGCCGAGTTTCTCCTTGTTGTTCTCGGCCAGTCGAATATCCCACACGTTGTTGTGCCCGAAATGGATCATCACCGCATCGGGGCGCACACACACCACAGCCCCCATCCCCCCATTGCCCAGCAGCGCACCCTCAAAAAAGTTCACTGCCGGGGTATCCCGGACTATCGCATGACTCGCTGCACGATCAAAACTATTCATAACCAAACGTCCTGTTCACATAACTTCAGATCAGACCAATATATGCATTTGATCCATCTGACCACAAGACACAACGATTGTCCTCGCAATAAGTCACGTATTATCTCGCAAGATGTATACGACTTTTGAGAAGCATTTCTCAAGCGTTTCAAGCCGCTTGGCAGTTCGCGTCCGGTTGACGCAACTGGACGTACGTTTATGTTTTCAGTCGCCGGTTTTCAGTATATAGCTCCTTAATCGCAAATTGTTTGAGTAAATGAGTCGATAATATAGCATG
>CAZOXS010000159.1:0-12429 GCA_964583785.1 uncultured Victivallales bacterium | reverse complement strand
ACCACGAGGGGTTCTGCAAGGAAAAATGGCGGATGCTGTGGGAGTGACGGTTTTGGCGCCGTCTGATGGAAGAAAATCGTGATTTTCGGGCACACGCCTCCCTTCCCGGCGTTCAGAGCTGAGTTTTCTGATGCGTCTGCGGTTGGCCAGTGAGCTATCGCCGTCGATCACGTCCAGATGCAGCTTGTAGCCGCATCAGCACTCCTTTTTGCTCTGGCTGTTCTTCTTGCAGCCCCAGTCGCAGTTCTTTGGCAATGAACGCGTATGATCATCGAATACAGCCAAGACTTGCGGTCTCATCCGCCAGGCGGACGGGGATCCACTTGCGCACGGAGTTGATCAGCCATACGTGGGCGGCGCGACGGAGCATTTCAACGGTGACCGGCCGTTCCTGGATTTCGCCCTGCACGATTAGCCGTGCACGAAAGGTGCCATTGAGCAGCCCGCTGGAAACCGGCGGGGTGATTTTCTCCCCATCGATGTCCAGCACGACGTTGGCAAAGCAGGATTCGGTCACAAGGCACTGCTCATTAACCAGGATGACATCGAGGCAACCGGGAAAACGGCGCAGCGCCTCGTCATAGACATGGCGATTCGTGGTCTTGTGATAACAGAACACATCATCATGCCGGCAGGCGTTTTCGGCAATCCCCACCGTCCACGGCTCACCCACCCCCTCCAGCACAGCCGCTTCGGTGTGCATGCGCCCATCGGCCGATAGCAGCCAGCGCACTTTGAGCGGTTGCTCCTGCGGCTGGCCGACAACACAGGAATCCAACGCCGCACGCATCGCTGCATCCGAAAACGGATACCCGAAGTAGGCGGTGCTCTCCGCCGCGCGCTGCACATGCGCCTCCAGCAGGAACCATCCGTCAACCGGATCGTGTAGCAGGGATTCGAGAATCTGGAAATCCGGCGTCACCGGGCGCGTCAGGATCCTTGCCTTGGTAAAGCATTCCTGGTACTCGCCCTCGTGCGTCGAGTCCCAGACGATGCCGCCACCGGTGCCGTATTCCGCCTCGCCCGTTTTTCGATCGATCACCACCGTGCGAATAGCGACATTGAAGCGAGCACGGTTATCGGGCATCCAGTAGCCGCACATGCCGGTATAGACACCGCGCGGCGAACGCTCCAGTTCGCGGATAATCTGCATCGTGCGCACTTTCGGCGCCCCCGTGATGGAGGCGCAGGGGAATAGCGCACGGATGGTCTGTGCGAAATCCGCACCGGTCTCGGCCTCCACGGTCGAGACCATCTGGTGCACCGTCGGGTAGGTCTCGACGTCGAAGAGCCGCGACGCCTGCACCGAGCCGGAAACGGCAATCCGGCCGATGTCATTGCGGATCATATCCGCGATCATGACATTCTCCGCCCGGTTTTTCTCACAGGTTGCCAAGGCCATCGCGGCGAGGCGATCGTCAGCGGACGTTAACCCGCGCGCCGCCGTTCCCTTCATCGGCCGGGAGACGATCCGCCGCCCGTCGCGCTCAAAGAACAGCTCAGGAGAGGCTGAACAGATTGCCAGCCCGCCCGTTTCGACATACACCGCGCAGCGCGCCTGCTGGGCCTGGACGAGCTGGTTGAAGTACGCGTAGGGCTCGCCGGTAAAGTGACTGTGCAGCCTGACGGTGAAGTTGACCTGATAGGTGTCGCCATCGCGGATATAGGCCTTGATTCGGCCGATCGCCGCACGGTAATCGGCCTCGTCGGTATCGCATGACCAGTCGTCCAGGTGGTACGGCAAGCGCGATGAGAGAACCGGCAGCGCGAGCATGCGTTGCGCCCGGCGGTAGACGCCAAGCCAGACCAGCGGAACCCACGTGGCGGGCGGATGCACGGCCATGACGGGATCCAGTCCGGCGGCGGCCTCGTAGCTCATGAACCCCGCCACGCAGAAGCCATCGGCAACCGCCTGTGAAGCCTGCGCCAGCACGGCGTCTACCGCTGCTGTTTCATCCGTAAAAAGACAACGCACAGGATCAGAGAACAGCAGCCAGCGGTTCGCTTCATCCTGTGCGATTACAAAGTCCTTCATCACGGCAGAGAGACGCGAGTTCCCCCTGTTCAGGCGGTTTTCAGCGCCGCCGGTTTGCGAAGCAGATTCCGGATTTCCTTTGTGTTCAGCTTCTGGACCTTTGCCTCGTCCACCCCTAGCGCCACGAGGCGTTTTTTCTGGGTTTTGACGCGACGGGTGCGCTCGCTGGTGCCTTTTTTCGGACGGGTGATCGGTGCCTTGTTCTCTGTTCTGCCTGTGCCCATAGCTTTATCCTGTCAGGGTTCGTGGTTGTTAAAAGAGCGGACTATCCGCAAAAACACTTCAAAAATCAAGAACTTTCGATCATTCAAATGCTTTACAGTTGGCAAAGATGTCGGCATAGTGTAGCGGTATTTCGTTATGGAGGATTCATGTCGACCCGAACAACCCTTTTTCTACGGAACGCCAGCCGGCTCGGTCTGGTCCTGTTCATCGCTTTCGCCGGCTGCCGGCGCCGCCCGCTACAGCCCGAAGGGCTTCTGGCCGAGGCCAGTCAGTGCATGCAAGCGGGCGATTTCGCCCGTGCACGCGACATTCTGCTGCAGGCATCCGCCGACCAGCCGCAGAGCCTGACAGCACAAGTGAACCTCGCGATGGCCTACTGGCATCTCGGCGATGTCACCGCGGCCAGTGCCGCCCTCAACCGCGCCACGGAGCTAGCCCCGCAAAACCCGCGGATCTGGGCGCTTCGCGCCCATCTGCTGGTGCAGACCGGCAATCCCGAAGGTGCCGTTGAAGTTCTCGACAACATCAGCAAACCTGACGCCGCCACGTTGACCCTCAAAAGCCTGGCCGACCAGCTGAGCGGCAATCCGGACCGGGCGCTCTACCATCTTGAACAGGCTCTGAAGCAGGATCGCTACTACCCACCGGCACTCCATAACCTCGCCGTACTGCAGCGCGACCACTTCGATGCGCCTGTCGAGGCCATGGCCGCCTGGCGGCGATTCCGGGAAGTGGATCCGCAGAACCCGCGTGCCGCTTTCGCTGACGACGTCTTTCTGGCGGAAACGACCAGACAGCAACCACCGGCACCCGTCATTGACGAAACCGGGCCGGATGTGCTGCCGGTGCCCGCGCCGGCGGAAGCGCGCGTGCCGCCCGCCGCGACAACCGCGGAGGCGCGCGCCGCATCCGCACCAGCGGAAGTGTCGCCCGCATCGCCGGAGAAGCCGCAGGATCGGCCGCCCGCGACCGCAGCGGTAACGGCCAAGGGGCTGATCGAGAAGGCAAACCGGGAGATTGCGGCCGGCAACAACGACAGCGCGCTGGTCGTGCTCAAGGACGCGGTACAACGTTTTCCGGATAATGCGGATGCCGTCTGGTCTCTCGCCGTCTTCTATGACGAGCAATTCGGGCTCAAGGACCGCGCCGACGGACTTTACAAGACGTTCCTGGGCATGTTCCCGGATGACCCCCGCGCCAAATCCGTCCGCGCCAGCGCGCCGGCGCCCCCCCCCGTGCCGCCGCCAGCCGCCGCCAATCTGAATTTCTTCCAGAAAGGACTGGAGCATTACGGCCGCCAGGAATGGGACGATGCCATCGCCGCCTACCGCCAGGCCCTTTCCATGGATCCGCGCTCCGACAGCTGCGCCTACAACCTCGGCCTTGCCTACAAGGCCAGGAATGACCTTGACGCCGCCGCCGCCGCCTTTCGCCATGCCTTGAACATCGATCCCGACATGGTGAAGTCGCTCTATATGCTCGGCTTGACCGAGATCCAGCGCAAGCGTAATGCCGACGCCCTCACCCACCTGAACCGGCTGATCCGCATCCAGCCTGATTTCGCCAAGGCGCATTATCTGCTGGGCACCGTCTATCAAACGGAAAACCGTCCTGATACGGCCGCCTATCATTTCGATCGTTTCCTGGAACTGGATCCGAACGACAAGGCCGCCGCCCAGGTAAAACGCTGGCTCGAACAGCACCGGAGGTAACCATGGATGCAATGCCTTCCCTCTCCGTCGTGGACATCGTGGCGCTGGCGCTGATCGCGGTCGGCGGCATCCAGGGGTTCTTCCGCGGACTGTCCGGCGAACTGGCACGCCTCGCGGGGGCCATCATCGCGTTTATTGGCGGTACCCTGCTGCACGAGTCGGTCGGCCAGTGGGTCAGCGCCCATACCCGGCTCGACGCCCGCCCGGCGCAGACACTGGCCTTTATTGCCACGGTCATCATCGCGGTTCTGATCATGATCGCGGTTCGCGTGCTGCTCAAGAAAATCATCCAGGGCGTCTTTGCGCCGGGATTCGACAAGACGGCTGGCGTCCTGGCCGGACTGCTGCGGATGAGCATCTTCACCTGCATCTTCTTCATTATCATGAACATGGTTCCGTCCGATTATCTGAACCGCGTATTCGGCGTGGAATCTGCCGTTGGCAGCTTCATGATCCGCTACGTGCCGACAGTCGAGAATACGCAGGAAGCCGCCGGAATCCCGGCATTCCGGCAGCCAACCGAGGAGCCGTGACCATGACCGCCATGCTACCCGATCTGCAATCCAGTCTTGTCTGCGATGACGTCCGCCAGGAACGCAACGGCAAATTCATTATCATCGGCATCTTCGACGCGATCGCCGTGCCGCAATACCCGGCCACGTTCCAGCGCCTCTGCATGGTGAACCGCTGGTGCTGCGGGGATGGCGAATTCACCCAGCAGAGCCGCCTGCTGAAGCCGGACGGTCTCACCGTCCTGACCGAGGGCAAACCGGTCGCCGTCAAGCTCGCCAACAACACCGCCACCGCGACCTGTGTCGAGATCTTCATGAATATCCAGTTCCAGAATCCGGGCATCTACTGGACGGAGGTCCTGCTCGACGGGAAGCTGAAACTGCGCTATCCACTCAGGGCCGGTCTGGTGCCGGCACAGCCGCCGCATCCGCCTGCGCCGCCAACATAGCGAATTCGATCTGGATCACAATCTGGCCGGATTCCCAATGCTGCAGCGCTTTCAAGTCCATGGTGATCTGGATGCGGCGCGCGGCCGAGGTCGGGTCGTTTCCGCCCGACCCCGGCAATGCCAGTCGCTGGCGCTCCTCGTGCAGATGCCGCCGCCAGAACCCGAGAATCAAATCCTGCACGGCATCCTGCCGCGTGTAATCCCCGCCGCGGATTCGAACGGGTTGAGCCTGTAGTTCCTTCCAGAACACCAGCACCGCCTCATCCGCATCACCGGCATCCAAATGCGCGAAGTAGTCGTTGGGCTTACACCCTTCCCGTGCCGCCGCCAGCATCAGTTCCAGCATCCGGCGACAGAGCGGGCTTTGCAGCAATCGCCGCGGCAGATGCTCTTCCACCAGTCTGGCCAAGGCCGGATCCTCCGCCCCCTGCACCAGATGTTCGCACAGCGTCCGCTCGTCGGGCGGCAGCGCGGCCGGAACTGGCGGCTTGCCATTCGACGGGCGGGGTGCACGAGCGGCTGCCGTCGCCGAGTCCCCCGACGTGCGTAGCATTTCAAGCACCTCCGGCGGCGGTTCATCGGCCTCGCCCGCGGGCGGGACATCCGCCTCATCAAGCGGGGGAACCGCCTCCGTCGGCGCCCCCCCGTGCGCTTCGTCGCCGGCACACGGGCGGATACTGGAAGCCGCCCCGCCCCGCCGGGCATAGCGGTCCGCCTGTGCGCGGTGCGCGGTTTCCATCACGGCCAGGTCCGACTCCAGCGCGTGCTGCGGCAAGCCGAGCAACGCGGCCGACTCCTGCAGCATCCGTTCGCGCTGGACCGCATTGGGACTCTGGCAAAGCGTCTCCAGCACGGCGTTGGCAAGGCGGGCCGTCGCCGCGATCCCGCGCGCATCCGGCTCGCGGGCGCTCAGCACGCGGATCTGATAGGCCACCACGGAGTCCGCCTGTTCCAGCCGCTCACGGAACGCGTCCGCCCCCTTCGCCCGCAGGAATGAATCCGGATCCTCGCCGACCGGCAGTACCGCCACCCGCACGACCAGACCGGCCTTCATGAACAGGTGCGCCGTCTTGACCGCCGCCGCCTGGCCGGCCGCGTCGGCATCGAACACCAGCACGACACTGTCCGCGTAATTCTTCAGAAGCTGGACGTGGTCCTCCGTGAACGCGGTCCCCTGCGCCGCGATCGCGTTGGTGAAACCGTGCTGGTGACAGCGCACGACATCGATCTGCCCCTCGCAGATCAGCGCCTCGCGTGCGGGGCTGTTGACGATATGCCGCCGCGCCTTGTCCAGCCCGTAGAGCACACGGCCCTTGGAGAAGATCATGGTTTCCGGGCTGTTGACGTACTTCGGCTGTTTCGGATCCTTGATCAGGATGCGCGCGCTGAAGGCGATCACCCGGCCCTGGGAATCATGCACGGGGAACATCAGCCGATCGCGGAAACGGTCATAGAAGACCCCGCGCCGGTCATTGCGCGTGGAACGCAGCACCAGGCCGGCCGCTTCGAGCTGGTCCGGCGAATAGCCGTACTTCTCGCCCCACTTGAGCGCGTTCCCCCACCCTGCCGGTGCGTAGCCGATCTGGAACGCCTCCGCCACCTCGCCGTCGAGCCCCCGCTCGACCACATAATCACGTGCTGGCTGCGCCGCCGGGAACTTTTCCAGGCAGCGTCGATAGAACTGCGCGATGCCGTGGTGGATCGCATAGAGCGTCTTGCGCTGCGCGCCCTCGCCGCTGTCGGCCTCCACCTCGATCTCGAGCCCGGCCCGTTCCGCCAGCGCCCGTGCCGCCGTCACGAAATCCATCCCCTGGTGCTTCATCATGAAGCCGATCACATCCCCGCCCTCGCCGCAGCCGAAGCACTTGAAGATCTGCATGTTGGGATTGACGTTGAACGACGGGGTCTTCTCCTTGTGGAACGGGCAGCAGGCCTTGTAGGTCGAGCCGGTCCGTTTCAGCGGCACATAGGCACCGATCACCTCGACGATGTCGTTGCGGAACCGTATCTCGTCAAGCACCCGCTCTGGAATAAATCCACTCATTGTTCCCCTGCCCTCAATCAATACCCGTCTACACTTTACTTCTTGTAGGGCCCAAGAAACTTGTTGCCATTGAAATGGATCAAATGGTCAGGGGCGTCGGCGATCCAGACCTCTGTCTCCCATGCAATATCCGGAGCATACTTTCGAAAGGCAGCCCGATCCAGGAACGCGGTAATATAGATAATTTCAGCCGTACAATCCTTTGTAAGCCGCTTCAATTCTTCAAGCCTTATCGCGTTAATCGGTCCCGACGAATGCACGGCCTCGATCAGAAACAGCCAGTTCCTGGATTCGCTATAGGCAAGGACATCGGGAAGCTCGTCGTGTTTTAAATCGAAAAAGCAAAGCTCATTCAGCCCCGCCTTGTCGCATAGCAGAAACTTATCAGCCGTATCCCCGACATAAAGCACCTTTGCCCCATAGCCGTAACGTGGAAGAAATTCATCGATAACAGCTTTTTGAAGGTCATTGTGAAGTCCATGCGAGAAATGAAGCGACTGGCCATCAGGCAATGTGACACTCACTTTGTCCAGATCCCGAACACTCGAAAGCCGATCCTTCAACGCTCCCGTTTCGACAAGAAGCTCGTCAATATCCTCATCCCATCCCGCGTTTCCATATGACCGGATGATATATGAGAACTCCGGGTTCAATGCATAACCGCGCGTGGGGTTGTTAGTCGCCGCTTTTGGATCATTGGCACGGCGCTCAATGATACCGGCAACGGTGGCAAGTTTTAAGTCCTTGCGCCGGATGTCATCGTAGGAACCACTGGATATGGCTTCTTCAAAATTGGTGTTTATGTAATCAATAATCTGCCGGGTCTGAGGTGCCCACCCGTCACCGCTTTGCTTGGCATCCGGCCAATTCCTGGACCGCTTCACGTCAACAACGGCCAGGAAAGCCATGCCCATACGCTCCAGTCGACGCTCTGACATTCCATCGAACGGAATGCCGATGCTGTTCAATATGTGGAGGGCCTCATTGATAACCTTTTTAACAGACCGTGACTTACTGCTTGAGGGAATAAAGTCTGGCATCGTGTAATCGTCCTTTCCTGTCTCGGCCGCGAACAATTCTCCCTGCCGGGGTAAATTCCGGTAGAGGATTTCAGAGCTGCTGTACCTTACGGTCGATTCAAGGTAATTCACAACGGATTGCGCAACAGCCCTTGCAAATACGGGGGGAACAGCATTTCCAACCTGATAGTACTGACTGGTCTCCGTTCCGCTGAATTGAAACCAGTCAGGAAACCCTTGTAACCTCGCCGCTTCGCGAACCGTTATTCGACGCCGTCTCCCATCCGGCAGGCGTACCCGGTGCATGTCACCCGTAGCACCGGCAAGGTTCCGGCACGTAAGCGTGCGGGCAGGCCGGTCAAGATGCAGGTCTCTCGGGTTCACGCATTTTGAAGCTTTCTCATAATTGGCAACGTAGCGGTCCATGCTGGGGGTCAGGAACCTCGCATCCTCAGGAACTGAGCCAGCCATTTCGCCCAGCGCCTCTCCCGCAGTAACCTTTCCGGCAGATTCTTCAGGAAACTGGAAATCCCCACGATGGCCGACAACAATGAGGCGTTCGCGATTCTGTGGTACACCGAAGTCAACCGCATTCAGGAGTCGATACTCGACAATATAGTTCAACCCCTTGAGTTGGTTGAGTATATCATCAAAGTACGATCTATTACGATAGAGAAGCCCGCGGACATTCTCAAAAAGCCAGAGATCCGGATTAACCCTGCGAACCGCCTCAATAAATACCGGGAACCCATCACGGGAGTCCTGGGTGCCAAGCTGCTTACCGCCGACACTGAACGGCTGACATGGCGGTCCACCTATGATAATCTGCGCCGACGGATAGAGCTGATCAACATGAAGCCGGGTGCAGATACAGTCCCCGGCAAGATTATTCCGATAGGTCCCGGCGTAATCCGATTCCATCTCGTAGCCTGTCGTGTGTATACCGCAGGATTCAAAGCCAAGTGACAGACCTCCGCATCCGGCAAAGAGATCAAGCGCCGAAAAGCAAAATGATGCCGCTGGCCTAAGTTCTGTATTGCATCGTTCGATATATGTCATGACACGCCTCTGCGATCCACTTCGCCGCCCCAGCCAGCGAAGGTTTCCGCGATGAAGTCCACGCTCGCCTCGTGCGCCTCGCGCCCGTTGCCGGTGACCTCAATCGGCGGGCCGAAGGCGAAATGGACGGTCTTGCCATGATCCACCGGTCCGAAATCGCGCACGATCCTGCCCAGCCCGTGGAAGTCGGTCTTCAGCGCCATGGGCAGCAGGGGCACCCCGGCCTTCTTCGCCAGCTTCGCCCCCAGCGTGTTGAACTGGGCGGGCTTGAACACCGCGCTGCGGGTCGCCTGCGGGAATATGACGATCGATCGGCCTTCGGCCAGCACGGCAGGTCCCTCGTCCATCAGGGTCTTGAAATCCTCGCGCGGGTTCTCGCGCTTGACGCTGATCGGGCGCACGCCCGCCATCACATCGCGGAAAAGCGGGACGCGCAGGAGACTATCCTTGACCACAAACGTCATGTGCTGGAACGGCAGCACCACCGCCGGGATCGTGAAGGTCTCCAGCAGGCTCATGTGATTGGCCACAATCACCGCCGGCGAGCGCAGCGCCGCCAGGTTCCCGCAGCCGGAGACGGAGAGCCGCCCGCGGCAGCCCTCGACCCCGCGCCACATGTCAAGCGACAGATCCTGCCAGTTGTCGCGCGTCCACGCGCCACGCCGCGACAGGCGGCCACCCTTCAGAATAACCCCCAGAACCCGCCGGTGATACCAGAGCGTGGAGGCACCGAACATCCGGTCCGCCAACCCGCAAACCACCCTTTCGGGCGTCACATAGCCGCCTGTTGTCCGTAACTGCTCAATGAATGCTCCCGTCTCAATCATAGTCACCGTACCTCAGAATCATTGACAGAGCCCGCCGATGGGGCCACTCACCGCGACGGCTGGCCGTAGTAGGCCCCAGCCCCGTGCTTGCGCGCGAAATGCTTCTGCGCCAGATGCGCCGGGATGGGTGCCGCCGATGGATTCAGCAGGAACGTGTCCATGGCCATGCGAGCAACCGCCTCCAGCACAATCGCATGATGCACGGCCTCGCCGGCGGACTTACCCCATGTGAACGGCCCGTGGTGCGCCGCCAGGATGCCGGGCAGTTCCAACGGGGGGAAATCGCCCATGCAGGCGATAATAGTCTGACCGGTATTCGCCTCGTAATCGTCTTCCACCTGATCCGCCATCAACGCTGGCGCCACCCGCACGGTGCCATGGAAATGGTCGGCGTGCGTCGTCCCGAGGCAGGGGATTTCACGGCAGGCCTGCGCAAACGCCGTGGCCATCGGCGAGTGCGTATGGGCCACTCCGCCGATTTCCGGCCAGGCCCGGTAGAGCGCCACATGCGTCGGGGTGTCCGACGACGGGTGCAGGGTGCCCTGGATATTGCGTCCCTGCAAATCGACAACGACCATATCCTCGGCCGTCATCTCCGCATAGGACACACCACTGGGCTTGATCACGACGTATCCACGCTGGCGGTCAAAACCGCTGACATTGCCCCAGGTCAGGCTAACCAGCCGATGTTCGACCAGTTGCAGATTCGCACGCAAGACGTCTTCCTTTAATTGATCCAGCATGCCCGTGCTCCCCGTCGATCACTCGAACCAATCCTTAAAGAAATCATCTTCCGATGCTACCGGCGCCGCACCACCCGATGATGCGGGTGCGGTCGGTACGGGTGCCGTCGGGGCGGGTGCCACCACGGCAGGCGCCACGGGCTCGGGGCGGAAGACCGGCGGGGGTGCTCCCCCCGCGAGCGATTCGATCGTCTGCATGACCCGTTTAGCTTCCTGGATATTTCCCTGCTGCGTGAGCGTCACCTGCAGTTTCCTGAGCGCATCCATATAGCGCTGCGTCAAATCCGCGCGGGAACGGTCGCGCTCCACGGCAATCTCGGCAAACCTTGTCTTATAGGCATTCATTAACCGGCCAAGATCGACCGGTGCCTGTACATTCGGAATCGAGCGTCCCTGCGGATCGAGCACGAACCGTTTGCGCTCCTGCTGGACGGCCAGCATGCCCTGCAAGTCCCCGGCGCGCTGGTACTGGGCCTCAAGCTGGCGCAATGCCTGGACCTGCGCCGCCGGCATCGCCAGCCGTTTTTCGCGGAAAACCGTCTCCACGCTCTCAAGCCCGTTGCGGTATTGCGTCTGGTACTGGTCCAGGATCCCCTCCTGCCCGTACCCTTGCAAAACAAAGGCAAACAGCAGAACCACGATGACAAGTGCTGATTTTTTCATTCCGTAACTGTGCCTCGAACTGCGTCCGGTGTCAACCGAATTGCGGCCCAAAGGGCGGACCGAACTTGACATCGCCGCCGGAAACGTGAAAACTCCGATGCATGGATGGCTACCAGTTCTCGACAGGTCTGAAGAATCTCGACCGGATCCTCAAAGGAATATTGCCCGGCGATAATGTCGTTTGGCAGATCGATCGGATCGAGGATTACCAGGCTCTGGTCACCCCCTACGTGAACGAAGCGCTCCAGACCGGTCGCCCGGTCGTCTACTTCCATTTTTCAACCGGGCAGCCGCTGATCCCCCCCACCCCGGATATCACCACCTGCACCCTCTCGCCGCGCGACGGTTTCGAGCCCTTTGTCGCTGCCATCCATGAGACGATCCGCGATGCCGGCCGCGGGGCCTATTACGTCTTCGACTGCATCTCCGAACTGGCCAACGCCTGGTACTCCGATGTCATGCTCGGCAATTTCTTCAAGCTCACCTGCCCCTACCTCTTTGACCTGGAGACGCTGGCTTACTTCGCCCTCTTCCGCAATCACCATTCCGCCTATGCCATCGACCCGATCATGGAGACCACCCAGCTGTTCCTCGATGTCTACAGCCACCAGGCCATCTACATCCGGCCGATCAAGGTCCAGCACCGCTATTCCGCCACCATGAATATGCTGCATCGCTGGCAGCAGGACACCTTCACGCCGGTCTCTGACAGTACCGTGATCGCCGAGATCCTGACCTCGGCCAAATGGTCGGGCCTGCATGCCGACCGTCACCCCGGCTTCTGGGAACGCGCGTTTCTCGAGGCCCTGGAAACCAAGCACCAGGTGCAGGCCGGGCTGCGCCCCGTAGCAGCCGAACAGGCCAGTTTCGAAACCCTGCTGCCAATGGTCATCACGCGCGACACGGCCATGGCCGATCTGGCTAAGCACTACCTCACGCTTGATGACGTACTCGACGTGCGGCGACGCATGATCGGCTCCGGGCTGATCGGCGGCAAGTCCGTCGGCATGCTGCTCGCACGGGCCATCCTCAAGCAGCGCGCACCGCAAATCCACGCGCAACTCGAGGCGCACGATTCCTTCTTCATCGGCTCGGACGTTTTCTACTCGTTCCTGGTGCGTAACGGCATCTGGTGGACGCG
>CAZOXS010000158.1:0-2503 GCA_964583785.1 uncultured Victivallales bacterium | reverse complement strand
GCCGTTACCTGTCCGGCAAACGGTCGATTAACGAACAGCGTGGCTCGTCAAGAGTCAGGACTCGACGCGTTTTGATTGACCCGTGACAGGCAGCAGGACTGCGCAGATGTGCCAGCTGTTATCGTGGTTCAGTTTGCTTGGATTGACCTAATCGTCTCGCTTAAATCTGCAATGAACTTCTGGAACTCTGCCTCCTGCTTTTCACCTTTGATTACCTCAAAAACAGGCACACCCGATTTATTCCTAAAGGTCGCGAGTTCAATTGGCGCAAAGTTACGGATAGCCGTCCAAAGAAAACCGAGCGTGAACATTGAGGCGATTAACGTCACTGGCAGATAAGGAACAAACCAAGTGATTAACGCTGTGAGGCATGCGAAGCCGAACGGAATGGCTATCATGACAAACGAGCGCCAACTCCTGAGCTCAATGTGCGGAGATATGTCCTTCAGGTCCACATCAAGCTCAATCTTTGTGATTCCCCTCTTGCCCGCTACACACAGGTGGTGCCCGTCTAAGTCGAACGTCACATTACCCAAACGAGACCGCTGTATATAAGAGACTTTCATGCAGATTTTCTGTGTCACGGCGGATTAATAATTCTGAGGACAAATTCAAATGCTCGGAGGAATGCATTCGTTGTCAGGAGTAGTGAAGCGACTGCACCAAGAACAGCACAACTGATGATGACCGCTACAGTCTCGGTGGATTGGATTTCAAAAACCCAGATGAAAAACAGGGCAAGAACTCCGCCACAAAGGCTGCCGGCGCCCATCGATCCAATTTTATTCATGTAATTATTCACCACTGGGTGGAGAGTCGGCCGGAGGCTTCGAGCGATTTCGGTTGGTAACACGGTCAACAACCCAGTTCCATGCAGATGCTGCTGCATGTATCATGTTATTCCATGGAGTGACACGTGAACCGGGCGGATTCATGGCAACATTATTGAGAGTTGATGCTGCCGCACCAACGGCCAACGGGGTTCCCCAAGCAGCTGCCCTTAATGCAAGGACGCCCGTAGCGGCAGCTCCTTGTTCAATCGTGACCGCTCCGGCGAGTCCAGAACCAAGAGGGCTAACGACAAAAGTCGCTCCGCTTTGAACTGTTGTGGCTCCTCCACCTGTTGCAGCATACGTTGCAAATGCACTAACTCCGTTAACGACTTCGGCGACGATGGGTGCTGCAATGATTGCTCCTACTACAAAATGCCCGGCAAAAACCACAGGATGATCAGCAGCCAAACCACTCTGGGCAGTTCCGAAGCTCGCCACCTGGAGAGGTTGCCCGCCGGCGGTGGTGCTGTTCCACGTAATCCCGCCGGCGTTCGGATCAACGATCCCAGCGATCCCAGCGACAGTCATCGAGTTACCCAGAGCAGCCGCAGTTGCTTGGCCATTCAACGCTACTCCTGCCTTCGCAGCGGCATCTTGGATGATTTTAGCCGCTTCCTCGCCGGAGATTATGCCCTTTTCAACTGCGCCCAAAGCGGAGTCAATGGTGTTTGAAACTGAGTCCCTACGTTGCTGCTCTTCATAAACTCCAACACTGGCATTGAAGGCTGTTTGGGTGGCGTAGTTTGACACCATGTTGGCAAAGCTGTCATACATCCCGGTAATGTTTTCCTGGCTGGAATTGTATGCTGGCTCGTCAGCCTCAAAGAGAATGTGAGATAAAATGACATTATTGCCCAAATAGTCATACGCGTTTACCGGATTATTTCCCACAAAGGAGTAGAGATTGATCCCGCCCTGTTCCTCGATGGGGTCGCGGTTGATGAAGCGGCCCAGACTCGGGCTGTAATACCTGTGGCCGTAATAGCGCACACCCGACACGCTTTTCGTAGCCGCAGGCGCTGCAACCTGACGCGAGTGCAGCGACTTGCGGCTGATTTTCCGGGCGCGCTTCTGCCGCTTGGGTCCAAAAATTCCCGACGCGAGTTTTCGGGCCGGGGAACGCCCGGCCGGGCGGGCGCTTGGAGCTGAGGAGACAGCGGCGGTCACCCCGCTAACGTGGCGGTTTTTAGCGGCTAAGGAAAGAAGCAAAGCGATTCAAACCAACCGGTCTTTCCAGTAATCGGGATGCCGGCGCAGCGGCATCACCGCGAGGATCCACACGCGGTCCGGTTCATCGAGGTAAACCACCGCAAAGGGGAAGTCGCGGGCAAGATTGCGCCGGGCCGGCGGGTCATACTGGCGGAAGAGTCCGGGCGCGGTGTCGATCTCGGCGATGACCCGTTCAATCTCGTCGTAAAAGCGTCCACCCAGGTCGGGGCCACCTTGCTGGGCGTAATAGGCGGCAGCCTCGGCGTATTCCGCATCGGCTTCGGGATGGAAGGCGTGGGGCTTCACCGGCCGACGATCCGGCGGATTTTGGCGGAGGTTTCCTCGCCGGGGACCAGCTGCACCTTACCGCTGCGGATTTCCTCCATGCGCCGATGGACGGTCCGGGACCAGGCCTGGGCATGGTCGGGCTGTTGACCGCCGTGGGACTCGAACAACACCCG
>CAZOXS010000157.1:0-7290 GCA_964583785.1 uncultured Victivallales bacterium | reverse complement strand
CTCGCGAACAGGGAATGCAACCGCTACCGCCCGTAGAGGCGGTCCAGTGGTCGCCGGGGCTGGTGGCACTGGCGGATCGCGTGGTCGGCCAGCGGCACCAGCCGCTGTGCGTGTGGCTTTATGGCGGCGAGAGCCGCATGCGCGCCGAGATTGCCGTAAAACTCGAGAAACGGCTGTTCGACAGCGGCATTCAGGCCGTCCGGCTGACGGACGAGAACACGCGCACCAGCCTCAACGGCGACCTGCGCGCGAATGTGGCCGATGCCCAGGAGGGGGCACGGCGGAATGTGCATCTGGCACGCCTGCTGACCGACTTCGGCCATGTCGTGATCTGCGCGTTCGAGGACGCCACCAGCGGGGCCGCGCTCGCACGCCAGCGGTTTGCCGCTAACGGCCTGCTGGCCGTCTCGCTCGAGGCGGTGTCCAAGCAGGATGGCGATTGCGTCCTGAACGCGGCGAGCACCGATGCCGCCACCAGCGCGACCGCGCTGGTTGATGCGGTCCTTGCGAGAATCCGGTAAAGTGGGGCGGGCACCTTGCCCGACCTGCCGAGCACAAGCCGCCTGCCAACGGGCCTATGCTCGGATGGACAGGCAAGGTGCCTGTCCTACTTTCAGCATGGCCTACTTGTTGGCCGCACGCGCCAGACGGGGGGAACGGGGCACGACGACACCGGGCTCATCCTCGTTGATCGGGTGACGCTGGGCCAGTGCCCACGAGATGGCATCGACCAGTTCGTCGCCGCTACGCGAGAGCCGCTGGGCCAGCTCCTCGGCAATGCCGCGATAGGCTTTCATCCCGATCACCGGGTTCTGCTCGATCAGACGCATGAAGGACTCACGCTGGAACTCCATGACCTCCGTGTCCTCCAGGGCCACGACGCTGGCCGTACGGTTGTGTACCCCGAGAAAACCGATCTCGCCGATCAGGTCGCAGGCCTTCAGTTCGACCAGCTTCTTGTACTTGCCGCCACGCAGGTTTTTACGGACTTCCACCTTTCCACTCAAGATCAGAATGAACGTCGCCCCGGGCTCGCCCTCTCGTATCAAATAGGAATCCTTAGGATAGGCTTTGATCTCACCGATGGTTTCGATGACCGCGATCTCATCTTCATTAAGGCAGTTCAAAAACATGACACACCTCTCGCCTGTCGAACGTCAGCACCGATTGCGCGTTTCACTGCCTGTACTTCCTACCGCGTTCCACGATACATGTCAATAAAGCAATTGCCCGCGCCTTGCGCTTGACGTACTGCGTATTGCGGGCTAACGTAACATAATCAATATCATGAAGAAGCAACGGGTAAACACGTTCACAGGAGACGTTGTTGAAAATAGCTGTCGTCACGCCAACCTATAACGAAGCCGATAACCTGCCAATACTCGCGCAGGCGCTGTTCGCGCTGCCGCTGGATGTCCGGCTGCTGGTCGTGGACGATAACAGCCCGGACGGCACCGGCGCGGTGGCGGATCAACTGGCTGCCGAGCATCCCGGCCGGGTGCAGGTGTTGCATCGCGCGGGTAAGCTCGGATTCTCCTCGGCTTACCTCGAAGGCTTTCAACTGGCGCTGGACGGAGGGAGCGAGGCGGTGGCGCAGATGGATGCCGACTTCTCGCATGATCCACAGGTTCTGCCCGCCATGATCGAGAAGCTGCAGGACTGCGACATGGTGCTCGGATCACGCTACACGCCGGGCGGCAGCGTCGACGAGCGCTGGTCGATCTGGCGCAAGGGGCTCTCCGCCTTCGGCAATTTCTATGCGCGAAACATCCTGGGACTACCCTTTCGCGATGTGACCACCGGTTACCGCTTATGGCGGCGCGAGGCGCTGCAGGGAATGCCGATGGAACGGATCCAGTCAACAGGCTACATTTTCCTGGTCGAGATGGCGCACCTGGCGACGTGCATGGGCTACCGCATCGGCGAGGTACCAATCTATTTCGCGGACCGCCGTTACGGTAGCTCCAAGATGTCGCTGCGCATCCAGATCGAAGCCGCCCTGCGCGTCTGGGAAGTCCGCTGGAAAACCGCCGACCTGCGACGGCGGAACGTTCATACATCATAAAGCGGCAGCACCTCGCCGAGCAGGAAGATCGAGCCGGCAATAATCACGGCGGTTTTTTCCTTGATCGCCCACGCTTCCGCCTCGTGCAGGGCGTCCGCGACCACATCCACGGCCGTCGCCTCGACGCCGGCCGTCGCGAACAGCGCCGCCAGTTCCGCTGGAGGAATGGACCGCGCGTTCGGGATGGGCACCGCCCAGACGCGCCGCGCCACGCCCGCCAGCAGGCGCACGACCCCCGCCACATCCTTGTCGGCACACATACCGGTCACGAGAGCGACCCGCTTGAGCCCCTGTGCCTTGAGCGTCGCCACCAGCGTCTCCGCACCGGACGGGTTGTGCGCCGCATCGGCAATAACCAGTGGATGCTCGCGCAACCGTTCAAACCGCCCGCACCAGCGCATTTGCGCCAGGCCATCGCGAACGACGTCATAAGGGACCTCGATCCCCAGCAATCCGAAGACCGTTTCCAAAGCGGCCAGCGCGATACCGAGGTTCTCGATCTGGTGCGCGCCGGTCAACGGGATCCAGGCCGTGCCCGACCAGCCGCCGGTAGTCTCGCCATGCACTTTCTGCCCCGCGAGGTCGCCGCCCGTTCGTCGCACGGCGGCCACGTCTTTAGCGGCAATGTACGGCACGCCGCAGGTGGCGGCCACCCGCCGCAATACCGCCTCCGCGTCGGGCTCCTGCGGCCCGCAAACGACTGGCCTTCCCGGCTTGATAATCCCCGCCTTCTCGCCCGCCACGGCTTCGAGCGTTTTGCCCAGATAAGCCTCGTGGTCCATGGCGATGCGCGTGATCACGCTCACCAGCGGCAGCACGACATTCGTGGCATCCAGCCGCCCGCCGAGACCGGTCTCGAGCACCGCCACCTGTACACCGGCCCGCTGGAAGCACAAAAAGGCCATCACCGTGGTGATCTCGAAAAAGGTGACTTCGTGCCCCTGCTCGCGACCGACCTGCTCGGCGGCCGCTTCGCAGACCGCCAGCGCCTCGACCAGTGCCGCGTCGCTGATGTCCTGCCCGCCGATGCGGATGCGCTCGTTGAACCGCACCATGTGCGGCGAGGTATATAGGCCGGTCCGCAACCCGGCCTGCCGCAAAACGGACTCCGCCATCGCACAGACCGACCCCTTGCCATTGGTCCCGGCCACATGCACGACGGCAAACGCATCCTGGGGATTGCCGCACAGCTCGCACAACCGCCGCACGGCATCCAGCCCCAGCTTGATGCCGAAGGTGTGGCGCTGGTAAAGCCGCTCCAGCGCGGTGGCCAGTTTGCCCGGGGACTGATCGGGTTGCTTCATGAATGATCCCGGCTGTTATTCGTCCACGGCCTCAACCGTGACTTCAAGGCCGCCCACCCACTTGGCCGACCGATTATAGACGGCAGCCATAAGGATACCGCCCAGAAATCCCATGACCGGATACAGCAACAGCATGCCCAGCATCGGCGCAACCGCCTTTGCTCCGCCAGCCAGCATAGCGACCAGCAGGAACGGCAGGAAGACCAGCGAAAACAGCCCGTAGAATACGGCTAGGAATTTGCCGGTCTGCACAACACTCAGTCTGATAATGCGTCTTTTCATTTTCTTTTCCTCTCCCCCTCTATTTTCCCTCTATTTCGGCCTACGAGAACGGCGACGAGAACGGTGAACGATTAGGATACTCTCTACTCGTTATCCGTTCTCGTCGCCGTTCTCGTTAGCCGATTTCCATTTCTTTCCGTCAAGCCTTTACACGACTTCCTGAATATACTTTTTCTTTAGCAATCTCCAGAATACCACGGCGAATGCGGTTAACGGAATAGCCAGCATCATACCGAGAATGCCACCGAGTGCAACGCCCCAGAAAAAGACGGCGAAAATGATCAGGGCCGGATGCAGCCCCGTGCGATTGCCCATGATTCTCGGCGTGAGCAGATACCCCTCGATTGCCTGGACCACAACGAATACGACCAGCACCAGAGCCTCCCGGACGAGACCGCCATCATCGCCGAAATATGCAAGTGGCAGTGCAAAGCCTAGCCCCACCATACTCCCCAGGTAGGGGATAATGTTTAACATCCCCAGGGTCATACCGATAACCGTACTGTAGGGAAGACCGACCAGGGCAAACCCGATGGCATAAAGAACGCCCTGGGCCAGGGCGATGATGACCTGTCCGCGAAAGAACGTCAGGAGGATGCCGACGAACTGATCGAAAAGATAGATGACATCTTCCCTGGTTTCCTTCTTCAGGAACGGCAGGAATTCACCAAGCTGCCCGGGGTTGAACGGCTTCGCCATCAGGAAAAAAGCCAGATAGAGCGGAAGCACTGCCCAGGCGAACAACCCCGCCACGGACCGGAACATCCCGGCAAGAGGCCGGGACATATGATCCCATGAGGCCCGGAGCACGTTGGCCACTATTTCAACAGGATTCTCCAGAAGGTTGTCAACTTCGGTTCTCAGTCCGTATTTCTCCAGCAGTGTGGTGACTTGCGGCCAGAACGACCGCCCCGTCTCCAGCATGGCATTGAGCATGGACGGCAGATCGTTGAACAGCCTGAGTAATTGATTGACCGCAAAGACGCCGACGAACCAGACAAAGAAGCCCAGCGGAAGAAGCGCGCAAAGGAAAAACAGCACCAATCCGCCGCCCTGGGACCCGCGGGCGGCCTTGACCAATAAATCGTAATACGGTCGCAGTAGCATCGCCAGAATACCCGCCACCACAGGCGGCAGCAGGACATTCTGAAAAGCGCCCACAAAACGCGCCAGTCCCCACACGCTCGCCGTGAAAACCGCCAAAAGCACAAAAACGGCTGCCAGCGTAATTGCTGCAGCAACGGTGCCACGTTGTCTTGGCCCCAGCTCGAGTTCCTTAAGCATCACGCCTCCGCGGTTCGGTTCTTAACGTTTCCTTCAACAACACTTGATAGAGCTGTCTCATCGTTGCTCAGGCGGAGCACAATTGCCAGGCGAGGGTCGCGCCGGCGCGGTAGGGCACGATGTCGCCGTAGGCTGCCGGTACGGTCTGTGCCACGCGCTCGAGCGTCACCTCGCCGTCAAGCGGCTTCAGTCCATGGAATTGCCGGCCGAAACGGCAGCAGAAATCGGGCAGGCGGTCGAGGGCACCGATCCGATCGAAGCAATCCGCCAGATAGGGCAACAGCAGCGGGGCGGTGAACACGCCCGCACAACCGCAGGCCGCCTCCTTGGCCTGGCGGGGGTGCGGGGCGGAGTCGGATCCCAGGAAGAAGCGCGGGTGCCCCTCGCGCACGACCGCTCGTAGGGCTTCACGATCATGCGGGTATTTGGCGACCGGCTTACAGAAATTGTGGTTACGCCCAGCCCAGTCGTCGGCGGTCAGATCGAGATGGTGCACCGTAATGGTGGCGGCCACAGTATCGCCCAGCGCCTTGACGCAGGCCACCGCCTCGGCGGTGGTGACGTGCTCGAGTACGATTCGCAGCCAAGGGAAGCGTTGGTGCAGGCGCTCGACCTCGGGCAGGAACCGCTGCTCGGCATTTAATATGCAGATGTCGCGCTCCGCGCTGCCCGGCATCTCGCCATGCAGCAGCAGGGCCAGCCCCTCTGCCTCCATGGCCGCGAAGACCGGGTCGTACTGCGCAAAATCCTCGACCCCTCTTTCGGAATTGGTCGTCACCCCGCGAGGGTAGCATTTGACGCCGAAGATCCCCGCCCTCCCCGCCTCGCGGATGTACTCGGGTGTGAGGCCGGGGTGGAGGTAGAGGGTCATGAGGAACTCCACATCGGGAGCTAGGGCGCGCAGTGCGTCGCGATAGCGCAGGGCGTCGGCCGGCGTGCAGATTGGCGGCACGGTATTGGGCATCACCACGCAGCGGCCCACTCCGCCCGCGCGCACCAGCGGCGCGACCAGCCGCATCATCGCATCCTGCCGCAGATGCACATGCAAATCATCCGCCACCGGCATGGTTAAAGTCGTCATCGTTCCGTTTCCGTTTGTTATTGTGATATTGCCCGCTGTCATTTCAGGTTGCCTTCCCCTCAATCGCTCGTGGAGGGTGCCTGAAGGGAGTTAGCTACTTATGAATACACCGAACAAAGTACCTACGAGTGCACCAAAAAGAGCAAGTCCGATGTCATAAACAATCTTGCGCACCTTTGCGCGACGACTTGCCTTCTGAACTCTGATCAGGACGTCAGACGTGATATGGTCTTCGAACGTTTCGAGAATCGGCAATATGCCTTTCCACGTCTCGAACGCCTTATCCCAGGATTCAAGATTAACCCTGTCGGAGAGTTGTTCACACGACCGGGCTTTTTCCGCGATGGACTGTGCCTCCCGCCAAATCTTCTCGACTGAGGGCTGGAATTTCCCGTCATGGACGTCCACGTAGCGCGGGGCTATTAGACGGTCGTGCAAACGACGGATTTCCTCCAGAAGTAGCTTGAACGAATCGAATGTGGCGCGTTTAATATGGCCGGCCGCACGGTCAAGATCATCTGCGGAAATATCGCCAACGGTTGTGACCGTTGACCGCATAAGGTGATCGAGCGCGGCGGCAATCTCCACATGTAGTTCCTGGGGGATGCGGAGTTTGACACAGAACTTATCATAGAGCGGTCGATACTCGGTCAGGTAGAATTCTTGCAGGTTGCGGAACGTCATCGGTTTAGGCATAGAAGAAAACCTTGCGGACAAAGCCCCTTATCCGTTGCCAAGCCGTGATGCGCATGGCATTTTGAAACCGCCGTTCAACTTCCGCATGGGACCATGTGTCCCGCAGAACGCTTCCCCTGCCGATGAAGGGATAAGCCCTATAGATTTCCACTGGTCTCCCCGTGCTGCGCTCGCGCTCGCGCCTAAGATCCCAGATTCCTTGCAAAGCCGTCATAGTCATTTTCCCGTTTCACTGCCGGGAGTCTCTGTGCATTGCGTACCCGCTGTTGCAGAAGCTGTACTCACCGTATCACTTGCCACTAACGCCATGCAAGCAAATTTCTCCACATGTGAATGCGCGGAAATCACAGTGACAAACCTCATTTTCAAGCAATTGCTTAACGAACATTTCCGGTGTTTGAGTGTTTTGTGTTTGGATCTTATCGCTGTCCACGCTGTATTGAGGCTCTTGCAAAACCCCTTGCTGCGCCCGCTTGAAGCCGGGCGCAGCAAGGGGTTTTGCAAAATATAATTCTTCAGCTCTGAACTACCGGAACGCCTGGCATCTCCCCCCCCGCCCTTGCCTTCCAAGGCAGAAC